>DXHZ01000018.1 GCA_019113145.1 Candidatus Avanaerovorax faecigallinarum | reverse complement strand
ATATCATCGTCAACGATAAGAATGTGTTTCAAATTTTTCTCCTCCGTATGATATATTTAACTCATGTCTGTATTATACTACACAACTTTCACTGATGGGAAGAGTTGTCGAAGCATACCATCTGGTCCGGTACCGAGGCGGAGTATAGCTGACCTGTGCGGTTGTCTCGAAGTGGTCTGAGCCGCTGCGCGCATGTCCGGCCGCCGCCTGACACGTACATGGCGGCCCTATGACCTCCAGGCTGCGAAAAGGCGGCCCGCAGGTAACTGCACGGCCGCCTTGATCATCATTCTTTGTTTTATTCCCACTCTGCTTCGTCCGTGTAGACCACGAACCTGTCCTTTATGTCTATGTAGCCGCCTTTGATGCGGGCTTTGCGCAAAGCCTTTTCGCCGGACTCTCTGAGACTCAGCACCCCGGAATCCGCCAGCAGCTTGCAGCACCACACGTGATTTGCCATGAACCCTTCCTGTCCTTCGGTGGTGGGGGCTATGAGCATTTCCACATCACCTGAGAAAAACATGGAGCGGGGGGTTATTATTTCGGCGCGAACGCTTTTACCTGCCATTGCTGCCTCCTGCCTGTTCGCCTGAATCTGCGCCGCTTCCAGTCTCTACAGCAGCGCCGGACTCGGCTGCCAGACTCTTTTCGTACTTTTCGCGAACCTCGTCTATACCGCCTGCGAAGAGGAACATGCTTTCAGGAATGTCGTCATGCTTTCCTTCGAGTATTTCACGGAAGCCGCGAACGGTCTCGGCAATAGGGACGTACTTACCCTCCATCCCCGTGAACTGCTCAGCAACGGAGAACGGCTGAGACAGGAAACGCTGAATTTTCCTGGCGCGGGCGACGGTAACCTTGTCGTCCTCAGAAAGCTCGTCCATACCGAGGATTGCGATGATGTCCTGAAGCTCGTTGTACTTCTGAAGCACCTCCTGAACGCCTCTTGCCACCTCGTAGTGCTCCTCTCCCACGATGAGAGGATCGAGTATACGGGAGTTTGAGGCGAGGGGATCCACTGCCGGATAGATTCCCAGCTCGGTGATGGATCTTGAAAGTACCGTAGTGGCGTCAAGGTGCGTAAACGTTGTTGCAGGAGCCGGGTCGGTCAGGTCGTCGGCAGGAACGTAAACGGCCTGAACGGAAGTAATGGAGCCTTCCTTTGTGGAGGTGATACGCTCCTGAAGAGCGCCCATTTCCGTTGCCAGGGTCGGCTGATATCCTACCGCCGACGGCACACGTCCCAGAAGGGCCGAAACCTCAGAGCCCGCCTGAGTGAATCTGAATATGTTGTCGATAAAGAGAAGCACGTCCTGATGCTCTTTATCTCTGAAGTACTCCGCCATGGTAAGTCCGGTGAGCGCCACCCTCATTCTGGCTCCCGGCGGTTCGTTCATCTGTCCGAAGACCATGGCCGTGTTCTTCAGAACTCCCGACTCGGTCATCTCGTTGTAGAGGTCGTTGCCCTCTCTGGTTCTTTCACCTACTCCCGCAAACACCGAGATTCCGCCGTGTTCCGTGGCGATATTGTTTATGAGTTCCTGAATGAGCACGGTCTTTCCTACGCCTGCGCCGCCGAACAGGCCTACCTTACCGCCTCTTGCATAAGGCGCGATAAGGTCTATTACCTTTATTCCCGTCTCAAATATCTGTGACGACGTGTCCTGATCCTCAAAGGCAGGCGCCGGACGGTGAATTGCTTCTTTTGATTCGGTAACGACCGGGCCTTTCTCGTCGATAGGCTCTCCCAGAACGTTGAAAAGACGTCCCAGAACCTCTTTGCCCACGGGAACCTGAATCGGCTTTCCCGTGTCGATGGCCTCCATGCCTCTTGAGAGACCATCGGTAGAGGAAAGGGCCACGCACCTTGCCTCGTCGTCTCCGATATGCTGGTGAACCTCCGCAACGATTTTGCCGTCTCCCGAAGGGATCTCGATGGCGTTGAGAAGCTCCGGCATGCTGTCCGGATCGAATTTTATATCTATAACAGGACCTATAATCTGATGAATTATTCCCTTGTTCAAAACCTTAAACCTCCTGTCGGGATTCCGCTCCCGAACCTATTTCTGCGCCTCGCTGCCTGCCACGATCTCAATAATCTCGTCAGTAATGGCAGACTGTCTTGCGTGGTTGTACTCCGTCTGAAGGGACGAGAGCATATCCCTGGCGCTGTCGTTGGCGTTTTCCATCGCCGAACGCCTTGCCGCATATTCGCAGGTCGCCGACTCCATGCATACGCTGAACACCGTAAGCTCCAGATACTTCGGAACCAGATAATTGAAAACCTCTTCAGGGCTCGGGCTGTACTCGATAACGTGGTTCAGCTTCTTTTCCTCCGCAAGGCTGTCTATGTTCTCCCTCTTTACGGGGAGAAGCTGCACTGCCGCAGGCTCCTGCCTCAAAGTGTTTATATATCTGGTGTAGACTATCTTTATCTCGTCTATCTTTCCGTCAAGATACATTCGGATAAGAGGCTCGCTTATCTTTCTCGTCTCGGCGTAATCCACCGTGTCGGCAGGGGCGTCGTGAGTCATGAGAAGCTGATAGCCTCTTCTAAGAAAGTAATCTCTGCCTTTCGTGCCTATGGTGACGAGAAGGGCGTTGTCCCTGCCTGCGTTATCGCGGGCAAGCTCTGCCTCCAGGGTCTTTATGACGTTGGAGTTGAAGCTCCCGCAAAGGCCGTTGCTGCTGGTGATGAGCACGTAGCAGCGGTTCTTTATCTCACGGCTTCCCTCCACAAAGACTTCCGGTATGTCGTCGATGTCCTCAAAGACTCCACGTATGTCTTCGAGAACTCCGCTCATGTAACCTCTGGAATTCTCATAGGCGGCCTTGGCTTTTCTCAGCTTGGAAGCCGAGACCAGCTTCATGGCATTGGTGATTCTCTCTGTAGAGCTTATGCTTTTTATGCGGCGTTTAATATCGTGCATATGCTCAGCCATTGATAAAACCTGCCTTCTTGAATTCGTTTATTCCGCGTACCAGAGCCTTTTCCGTATCGGCAGAGATATCGCCCTCCGCTCTTATGGCCCGCCCCACCTCTGGGAAGTGATCCTCCATGTACGGATAGAACTGACGCTCAAAAGCGCCTACGCTGTCTATATCGATGTCGTCCAGATAGCCCTTTGTGGCCGCATAGATTATCATAACCTGATATGCCATATCGAGAGGCTTATACTGTCCCTGCTTCAAAATCTCCATGAGGATTCTTCCGTGATCCAGTCTCTTCTTAGTGTCCGCGTCAACGTCGGAACCGAACTGGGAGAAGCTCTGAAGCTCTCTGTACTGGGCCAGCATCAGCTTTATCTGCCCCGAAACCTTCTTCATGGCCTTTGTCTGGGCGTTTCCTCCTACACGGGATACGGAAATTCCGGCGTTGATTGCCGGTCTCTGTCCCGAGAAGAAGAGCTCGGTCTCAAGGAATATCTGACCGTCGGTTATAGATATAACGTTGGTCGGAATGTATGCGGAAACGTCGCCTTCCTGAGTTTCGATTATAGGGAGGGCCGTAATGGAACCTCCTCCCAGCTCATCGGAAAGCTTTGCCGCTCTCTCCAAAAGTCTGCTGTGAAGGTAGAAAACGTCTCCCGGATAGGCCTCCCGTCCCGGCGGTCTTCTGAGAAGAAGGGACATGGCCCGGTATGCCACCGCATGCTTTGACAGGTCGTCATACACTATGAGAACGTCTCTTCCCTGATACATGAAATACTCAGCTATGGCGCAGCCCGAATAAGGGGCTATGTACTGAAGGGGCGCCACCTCGCTTGCCGTTGCGGAAACCACTATGGTGTACTTCATGGCGTCCCTGTCCTCCAGTACCTGCACCAGCTGGGCTACCGTGGATTTCTTCTGTCCTATTGCGACGTAAATGCAGATTACGTCCTTTCCCTTCTGATTGAGAATGGTGTCCACCGCAATGGCGGTTTTGCCCGTCTGTCTGTCTCCGATAATCAGCTCTCTCTGACCTTTTCCTATAGGCATCATGGCGTCGATGGCCTTTATTCCCGTCTGAAGGGGCTCGTTTACGGACTTCCTCTGAAGCACTCCCGGAGCCGGGTACACTACCGGCCTGAAGCCTGTGGTCTCAATGGCGCCTTTGCCGTCTATAGGGTGGCCCAGAGCGTCCACCACTCTTCCTATCATCGCTTCGCCTACGGGAACGTCGGCGACGGTGCCCAAAGGCTTTACGATGTCTCCTTCCTTTATATCTCTGTCGGAACCCAGTATTACTGCGCCCACGTTATCCTCTTCCAGGTTCATTGCCATGCCGTAGGTGCCGCCGGAAAACTCCAGAAGCTCACCGGACATACACTTGCCCAGGCCGTATACTCTGGCTATACCGTCTCCCACCTGCATGACCGTTCCGAAGTCGGATATGTCCAGATGGTTGGTGTAGTTTTCAATCTGTTCTTTTATTATGGAGCTTATTTCGTCTGGTCTCAGATTCACCGGGTATCCCTCCTTTCCGTCAATCAAAATGCTATTCAAGCCGAAGCTTTTCCTTCATATGTCTTAGTCTGCCGCTGACGGATGCGTCGATAAGCTTTCCGTCAACCTTTATCTTTACTCCTCCTATGAGGGTTTTATCTACTTTGTTTTTAAGCTGGATTTTCTCGCCCATGAGCTTTCCGGTCTCTTCCTCAAAGCGTGCAATCTGCTCTTCGGTCAGCGGCACGGCGGAGTAAATCTTGCCGTAGCCCATCAGGTTCTTCCTGTCCATCAGCTTCAGATAGTGCTTCACTATGGAGTGATAGAAACCGAAGCGCCCTTTGTCGACCAGGATGAAGAGAAACGAAAGAACCTGATCCATCACTCTGCCCTCGAAGGCCTCTCTGAGAAGGCTTTTCTTCACGGCAGCCGGCAGCGCGGGATTTCCCATTATTTCCGAATAGCTGGGCTGAGCCTTGAACACTTCGTCAATGGCCGTTATCTCGTCCTTTATTTCGTCCACTTTGTCGAGATCCAGGGCAGCGTCAAAGAGAGCCTGACCGTAAACCATAGCTATTGCTAACTCCATGGCTTATCCTCCGCTTCCTCAAGTACCTTGTTTATGATATCCTGCTGGTCCGCATCGGTGATTTCCTTCTCTATAATGCGGCTTGCCGCGAGAACCGCAAGACCGGAAACCTCTTCGCGAAGCTCTTTTCTGGCGTTGTACTTCTCACGGCGTATCTCCTTATGGGAGTGCTCCATGAGAGCCCTGGCCTTTTCGTCGGCTTCGTCGATGATTTCCTTCGCCTGGCTTTTCGCCTCGTCTCTGGCGTTTTTGATAATCTTCCTGCCTTCGTCCTCTGCGGCTGCAAGCTGCGCGTTATACAGAGCCAGCTTTTCCTCTGCCTGCCTGTCCTTCTCCTCTGCATTTGAGATAGTATCGTTTACATACTTCTCCCTGTCCTCCATGACCTTGTGAACCTTCTCGAAGAAGAAGTGCTTAAGTATGACAAAGAGAACCAGTACGGTAACTATGGTGAAGAGAAGATTCCAGTCCATGGACAGAAGCGACTGATTCATCTTCATTATTCCCAGGTCTCCTTCTTACAGCTTCAGTGCCATGAGTATAGCGATTACGAAGGAAAGTACGCCCATGGTCTCCATTATCGCCATACCTACGATAAGGGTGGTTCTGATGTTTCCTGCTGCTTCAGGCTGCTTGGAGATTCCCTCCATTGCCTTTCCTACGCCGAATCCCTGTCCCAGAGCGATTCCCAGAGCTGCAAGTCCTACTGCGATTCCTGCGCCTATAGCTATAATTCCCATTCTTATTTCCTCCTTGTAATATGATTTTCTTTAAGATGTTTTCCTTTTTTATATCACGACGCCCGGCTGTCCGGAAGCTTCGTCACTGTCGAATTTGCGACGCCTCCTATAGCCGAAGCGAGGTTGACCATTGTAAGCATTGTGAATATGTAAGTCTGTATTACAGGCTCGAACATATCGAAAAATCCGTTAAGGGGCAGTACCGTAACCGCCCTGAGAAACGGCACGTCGGTTAACAGTCCGCTGAGGTACTCCATGAATCCCATCCACAGATCCACGACTATGACTCCTCCGAATATGTTTCCGAAAAGTCGCAGCGCGAGAGATACGGGAAGTGTCAGCTCCTCCAGAACCTTCATTGGGAATATGAACGGATAAGGCTCCGCCATTTCCTTAAGTCTACCCTTTACCCCCAGCTTCCTTATGCCGCTTATCTGTATTATCATGAACGTCATTATGGCAAGGGCCGCCGTCACATTAAGGTCAGCGGTAACAGGTCTTAGCCCGAATATCCCCAGAGAACTTCCGAACAGTATGAACGCGAATATGGTTCCTATGTACGGTGCATATCCCTCGTTGGCTCTTCCCATGTTTTCCCGGGTGAACTTGTAAATCCAGCCCACCATGGCCTCTGCGGCAATCTGCTTCTTCCCGGTCGGAATCATCTTAAGGCCGCTTCCCATCCAGATTCCGAGACCTGCGATTATCACCGCCACTATGACTCCGAACACGGTGCTTTCCGTTATGTAAAGATTTCCGTCTCCTATGCTTATGGTAAAAATTATGCGGGCGCCCAGTTCGTCAATATTTATCAAGCCGGATTCCCTCCCTTCAAGGCCGCCGTAACTATTCCTGCCGTAAATGTAATGGCGCTGACTCCGAGAGCTATTACTGCGTTAACGCCAAAAACTGCGCAGGTAACTCCTGCGGCTCCAAAAACTAAAAACCTCCCTAACTGGATAAGGAAGGCAGTGAATTTATTTTTTCCAGCTGTTAAACCGTATACTACTCTCTCTAAAAGCGCCAGGTTTACCGTAAACGCCGCCGCCCCTGTAAAAAGCCCCGCCGCAAATCCCGGATCGAACCCCAGAAACGGCAGTGACAAAATCTCCGCGGCAATGGTAAACATGAAATAAAGCTTAACCACTTTTCTTTTATTTTTCATAATCTTTTTAAGTCATCCCCTCTGAGTCATGACCATATTATAGTCCAATTTTCATAAATGTAAACCTTATTTTTGCCTTTTTCACATGAATTTTACTTATGATACGTCTCACCCCTGTTTATTTTGAATGCTCTGTAAATCTGCTCCAGCAGAATAACCCTCATCATCTGATGAGGAAACGTCATATCGGAAAAAGAGAGCTTGAAATCCGCCCTGTCGCTGACGGTTTTGTCGAGGCCCAGGCTTCCCCCTATTACGAAAGCCACGTTGCTCTTTCCGTCAAGGGAAAGCTCCGCCACTTTCTCCGCCAAAGCCTCCGAGCTCAGATTCTTTCCCCTGACCTCCAGGGTTATGACGTACATTTCCTTTCCGATGTGTTTAAGGATTGCCTCTCCTTCGGCTTTTTTCACCGCCGCCTCTTCAGCTTCTCCCGCCCGGTCCGGAAGTCTCGCCTCCTTAAGTTCGACAATATTCAGGGTGCAGTAGCCTCCGAGCCGCTTGGAATACTCGGCAACCGCCTCCGTCCAGTACCTCTCCTTAAGTTTTCCGATGCATATTATGCTTATGTTCATCTTTTGCCTCCGGATTTTCAAATCTCTATGATATGTCCCACCTGATCCCGCTTTGCCACGTCGAGAAATAAATCCCTTCCCACGAGGAAATCCTCCTCGAAGAGCATATTCTTTACTGTCAGAAACGCCTGCTCCGGCGTGTTGTTCTCGCGGCTTAAGTGGGCGAGTATCACCTTCGGCGTGTTACCGTTTCTTCTCTCCCTGAGCATTCGACAAAGGGTGCTGCCTGCGGTTTCGTTGGAAATGTGGCCCTTGTCTCCCACGATTCTCTGTTTAAGGTAGTAAGGATAAGAGCCCATCATAAGGACGTTGACCTCGTGATTAGCCTCTAAGACGAGCAGGTCGCTTT
Organism: Candidatus Avanaerovorax faecigallinarum; assembly: GCA_019113145.1. Lineage (GTDB taxonomy): Bacteria > Bacillota > Clostridia > Peptostreptococcales > Anaerovoracaceae > Avanaerovorax > Avanaerovorax faecigallinarum. The sequence continues at coordinate 10,877 of DXHZ01000018.1, read as the reverse complement.
CCCTTATGTAACCGAACATCTCCTCCGTTATGCAGCCCGTATCGGTGACGACGGTGCACATTTTGTCCCCGGAAGCGACAGAGTAGCCGAGAGGGCCGGCTGCGTCGTGAGAAAGGGAGAAAGCCCTGATTTTCATATCTCCTACGGCAAAGGCCGCGCCCGGTTCAACCTCAAAGAACCTTTCTTCCGGCGCCGTCTCCCGCACTGCATGAAGTGTTTCGGAGCTTCCGTAAATCCTCGCGGACGACGCCTTTTTTCCGATCATCTTCAGGCTTTTCACATGGTCGGTATGCTCATGGGTGACAAGAATTCCGTCTACGTCCTCCGGCGTAAGCCCCATTTCGGAAAGGCCTTCAATTATCCTCTTTCCCGTCGTGCCCACGTCTATCAGGACCGCCGTCTCTTCGGTCCTCAGTATGTAACAGTTGCCGCTGCTTCCGCTGGCGGCAGAAAGAAATTTAAATGGCATATTTCAGTCGTTCTCCTATATAAGATTGCAGGGGATAAAGCAGTTTTTATCATCAATCGGTATTACATCTTCGCACATACAGACTATACCTCCGCTGCCACGTTCCAAGGCTGTCTTATCAAGCACTCCGTATTTTTTCACTTCCCTCCTGTCGGGATTTGCGGATTTCTTAATTTCCAGCGGATGAACCAGCCCGTTTTCCTCTACAATCACATCAATTTCTTTTGCGTTAGAATCCCTGTAATATGTCAGATTCGCTTTCTCCGCAGAACATGAAAAGCTCTTCAGAAGCTCAATTACGACGTAGTTCTCAAAGTAATGGCCGCTTGCAGCTCCGTTCATAAGAGTATCTCTGGTAGGCCACATGGACAGATAGGCGCACAGTCCTGTATCACAGAAATACAGCTTTGGTGTTTTGGTAAGTCGCTTAAGTTCATTATTGGCAAAAGGGGGCAGAAGGTAGATAATTCCTAATCCCTGCAGGATTCGCAGCCATTCCTTGGCTGTAGGCTGGGATATTTCAGCAGCCTCCGCCAGCGTTTTATAATTTACCTGTTCTGCCGTCAGAGCAGCGCAGGCATTGAGGAACTTCCGAAAACGCACAGAGTCTGTAATGCCTCCTTCTTCTGTTACATCACGCATCAGATATGTTTCAATGTATGAATTGAAATATTCCTGTCTCTGCTCTGCATCAGCCCTCAGCACTTCAGGCATCCCGCCACGCCATATGTACTCGAACACATCTACAATGTCGTTCTTTTTTGCCGTTTTCTGCCGCTCCATAAGGCATGCCAGAGAAAAATCCAGTCTGTTTGTGAACACCGTTCCGTCCACTTCTCCCTTTGAAAAGCTGTATAACTCAAGAATCCCTATCCTTCCGGCCAGGGTTTCACGGATATTTTTCATCATCGCGAACTGCTGTGAACCGGTCAGCCAGAACAGTCCTCTTTCTTCGGTTCCATCACAGATAATCTTAATCTGTTCAAACAGCTCCGGAGCTTTCTGTATTTCATCAATAATGATTGGAGGCTTATAGGTCTGAAAAAAGAGTACCGGATCCGTCTGAGCCAGAGTTCTGACCATAGTATTATCCATGGTTACATAGGTGCGGTTCTGTCCCTCGGCAAGATGCTTCAGCATGGTTGTTTTTCCGACCTGACGCGCACCCGTTACGAGCACCGCTTTAAAAAAGGAACTCATACGCAGGAATTTCCGCTCCAATGCCCGTTCGATGTATTGCATAACATGTTCTCCTTAACTTTTTAGGATAATGTAAAGTTAACTTTATATTATCCTAAAAAGGCGCCTCTGTCAAATCATATATACTGTGCGCATTTTAATACTTCTCCGATATCCCCATTGATGCATATTGAACGATCCGCAATCTCTCGCGGCGCACGGGCCTCTCCGTAATTTATGCAGACATAGACCGCCTGCGGGTTCGCCGCCGTCATGCGCCAGAAGGAAAATTTGACTATGCCGGGCGTGTTCATTCCGGCTCCCAGCTCCAGATAAAGTGTTCTGCGCCCTTTCACCCTGCCGATAAATTCCTCATACCTGCGCGCCGCCCGGCGCCAGCCTTCGTCCTCCACAAAAGTGCTGTCAACCCGCAGGTTCATAGTTACAGGTCTTCCGCAGACCGGACAGAGCGGAACCAACTCAGACGGGATTTCCGCCCTTGGCTTCGTTCCGGCCTTCAGATACAGGCTTCCGTTTTCTTCAATATCGAAGCCCTGAGCCTTCACCATTTTGCGGACGGTATCTTCGTTATCATATGTTCTGTCGCAGCAAGGAACGCTGCACTGCCAGAGTCCGTAGTCTCCCTGAGTGTAGAACAGCCTCTCCTTATCAAAGCCTGCCTTTTGAAACTGATGATCAACGTTGGTGGTCAGCACGAAGTAGTCCTTATCCTGCACCATCTTTAAAAGATCATCGTACACCGGCTTCGGCGCTGCCGTATACCGGTTGATGTAAATGTACCGGCTCCAGTATGCCCAGTGTTCCTCCGGTGTCTTAAAAGGATAGAACCCGCCTGAATACATATCACGAAAGCCGTATTTGTCGATGAAATCCCCGAAATACCTCCGGAGACGTTCGCCTGTATATGTGAAGCCGGCAGACGTGGAAAGGCCAGAACCGGCCCCTATAACCACAGCCTCCGCCCTGTCCAGCTCATCTGCCAGCCTTTTTATCTCATCACCGCTATCCGAGAAGCTTTTTGTATATTTCATAGTCGCAGTCCTTGAAAACATTGAAAATCACCTCTATTCTGCCCGGATTTTTTCTCTGCCATTCCCGTACCGTCTCTATGGCAATTTCTGCGGCCTTTTCATTTGGGAAATGAAATTCGCCGGTGGAGATACAGCAGAACGCAATACTTTTGATCCGGTTCCGCTCGGCCAGTTCTAAACAGGAGCGATAACAGGAAGCAAGCAGAATCCTGTCCTTTTCCGTAGGCAGGCCGCTTACGACAGGCCCGACTGTATGCAGAACGTAACGACATGGCAGATTGAAAGCCTGAGTGATTTTCGCCCTGCCTGTTTCTTCTTCATGCCCCTGCTGTTTCATCAGTTCCTCGCAGGCCAGTCGAAGCTGCACGCCTGCAAAGGTGTGAATGGCATTGTCAATACACCCGTGGCACGGGACAAAGCAACCCAGCATCCCGCTGTTTGCCGCGTTAACAATCGCGTCACAGCGGAGCGTTGTAATGTCCCCCTGCCAGAGATAAATCCCTTCCTGCACCGGCTGTAGACCTGCAAAATCGGTAATTCCCTTGCTCCGGATTTCTTCCTGTAAGTAAGCATCCTGCACCGTCAGAAACTCCCGGCTTACGGGACGCGGCATCCGAATGTTGAAAAGAGAACGAAGCAGGCGCTTTTGGCCTGCCTCGTCCTCCGGGATTTCCGGTCTCTCATACCACGGCTGCTCCTTAAGCAGCTCCTCGATTAAATATATTCTTCTTTCTGTCTGTATCATTTTCTTACTACGCTTATACGCTCCTGAATGTGGTCCCCGTTTTCTGCTTCATCTACCATGGCAATCGCATAGTCGGCATAGCTGATGATGCTTTCTCCCCTGGAATTGAGAGTCAGCTCTTCGCCGCCAAGGATATATTCGCCGGTGCGTTCACCGTCTGCCTGAAAGTCCCCGGCAGGACTGATGTATGTCCATCTGACATCTTTACGCTCGCGAAGTTCGCCGAGAGCCTTTGCCATAGCGGCAGCCAGAGGTTTGAATACGTCCGGGAAATCCGGCCCGTCAGAAACGCACACAGTATGTTCCGGATTCACATACAGGCTTCCCGCTCCGCCGACAATGAGCAGCCGGGTATCTGTATCGGATAGAATGTCGCACAGATGTTTCAGTGAAGTGCTGTGCTGAGGGAGTGTATCCTCTGTCCATGCGCCAAAAGCGTCAATTACTACATCAAAATCCTTCACATCGGCATCAGTCAGGTCAAATAAATCTTTCTTCAGAACTTTCTTTGCTGCCGTGGCATTATCCCCGCGGACAACAGCCGTTACGTCAAGACCTCTTTCTACCGCTTCCTTTACTATGAGCTTACCTGCTTTTCCGTTTGCGCAAATTACTGCTACCTTCATTTTAAATTCCTCCTTATTTTACTGAATCAATTTCTGTTTTTTCACCGGAGCTTCGGACCGGCCGTTCTCCTCAGCTCTTGTCTGTATTATACGAATATCAGTTTCATTCGTAAAGTAAGCACAATATTATGCTGTAGTTACTAAAAGGGAACTATTGGGCAGTTTAAATGAAATCTTGACTTTATCCGGCTCTGAAATTATACTAAGTTCATTAGTACAGGTTTTAAACCAGACATGATACTAAGATGTATCTGCTTTTATGAAACTATTGGAGGATTTCAATGACTGAGCATATTGATAAAAAAGAACTTCCCGCATGTCCCGTGGAAACGACTCTGATGCTCATAGGCGATAAATGGAAGGTCCTTATTCTGCGCGACCTTCTTCCCGGCACCAAGCGGTTCGGCGAGCTGAAGAAGTCAATCGGCAGCGTATCCCAAAAGGTACTGACCAGTCAGCTCCGCGATATGGAAGCAAAGGGACTCGTGCGCAGGCAGGTGTACGCCGAAGTACCTCCCCGGGTGGAATACAGCCTTACCGAGCTGGGACAAAGTCTGAAGCCGGTTTTAGACGCCCTGTGGGCCTGGGGCGAAGGATACAAGGAAACCTTAAAGTAGAAAACAAACTCTATTCTTGGGAGAACGACTATGACTGTATTAAACATATACTCCGACGGCGGCTGTTCCGGCAACCAGAGCGACAAAAACTTCGGCGGCTGGGGCGCAATCCTTGAGTTCGGGGAAAATAAAAAAGAACTGTACGGATGGGAGGCCGACACCACCAATAACCGCATGGAGCTTACGGCCGTGATAAGCGCCTTTCAGGCTCTAAAGCGGGACGGCCTTACCGTGCGGGTTTTCACAGACAGCTCCTACGTTGCCGACTGCTTCCGAAAGAAGTGGTACGAGTCCTGGGAGAAAAACGGCTGGATCAACGCCGCGAAAAAGCCGGTGGAAAATAAAGAGCTGTGGGTGCAGCTTTTGTCCCTTATCCGCAGGCACGACGTTACGTTTTACAGAGTAAAGGGTCACGTGGCGCCCGAAAAGCTGACGGACGAAAAAGCCGCCGCCCTTTACGAAAAGTTCAAAGCGTGGAACGGGGAGGATTTTTCCTATGAAGATTTCCTCTACATCACCGCCATGAACAACCGGGCCGACGAACTGGCTGGCGCCGGGATAAAGACGGTAAAAGAACGGGAATCCGTAAAGTAAAAAGGAGTAAACCCTATGGAACGAAAGAAGAAATCCCACAAATTATTAACCGTGATACTGTGCATTATTGCGCTCATTGCCATAGTGTTTGTCGCGGCAGTCGTGAAGAACCTCTTCGGAAGCGATTTTGACAGCCTGAACGAGACAGACAGGGCAATCCTTACCGAATACAACACCCTTTGCGCCTCTCTTGCGGAAAGCGACATATGGGAAGGCTATAACCTGAGCGAAAAGACGATTCTCGCCATGCCGGGAGAATTCGGCGGCGGATATCTCATTAACCCGGAAAATGAGGTTTCGGGAATTTTTGCGAAGGAGATAACCGTTCCGGACGACTGGGCCATTAAGGTTTACAGGCTCTCCGCGGCAACGCCGGATCTGATGCAGTTCCGTCTCGGCGGGGACTTCAATACCGTCGGAAAAACATATTCCGTTCTCGGAAGCGACGTATACTTCATAAAATACGATCAGGCGGCCTCCATTGACGCAAAGTGGTCAAGCGAACACTTCACAACGTTCCTCAGCCACGAAGCCTTCCACTATTATATGCAAGACAACTGGCCAGAGGGCAGCCACTTCTCGGCCGACAGCCTGACGGAAGACGACATAGCCCTGCTGGAGGAGGAATACGGTATTCTCGGTAACATTCAGACTCAGCTTCTTTCGGATTCTCCGGATAAAGCCGCTCTGAAAAAATCCGCAGAGGAATATGTAAATGTAATGGACCGCAGAATGGCCGCAAACGAAGATTACGTTCAGAAGGAAATGAATGCCGAGACCATGGAGGGAACCGCCACATATGCGGGAATCCAGGCATCACGCAGAGTCGGCTATGATTTCGGCGTTATGTACTTCTCCAACAGAAAGGACGTACCTTTTTCCGAGATTATCCCTCAGTACCGCGCTGGAAACATCGATAAGAGCTACCTGGCCGACCGCATACCTTATGAGACCGGCGGTCTTCTCTGCCTGCTGATGGACGAGCTCGAGGTTCCGGGCTGGCAGGAAACCCTTAACGGCCAGACTCTCGATGCTCCCGTTTCACTGTACTCCATACTGAAGGATTGGGTTGAAGGCTGAAAAAGAAGGGATAAAAGAGCGGATCTGATAAAGACCCGCTCTTTCTATTTTATATACCTCTTTTGGGTGTTTGAATTTACTCAGCATCGGCTGAAAAACCGGCAGGCGCTGTCAATACGCCTTCTTGCGTGTTTATTTCCGTGCGTGCTTTCTGTACTTATACGTTTCAGAAATAATGTAATATCCCGCATATAATAATATCATTATCTCTACTTTATAGCGGTTGTCCGTGAATACATAGATATATATCCACGCAGCAAATATGACTATATCCGCTATTTCACCGAAAACACGCTCCCCAACACTCCTTTTCCGATACGACGAAACCAGACTGAACTTCGATGCGGCAAGTATCACTATAACCACTATCACCCCTATGCCTGTAATCACGCCTGCCATACCAATATCATACACGGTTGCTGTTTTCATAAATCCGTAGAATATCACCGCTACTACGGACATCAATATCCATTCCTTCCTTTTCATAGTCTTATATTTTGCGCATGTTTCCATCGGTCTCACCTCCAAGATTGGGTACCGCTAAACTTTTTGCTATTTTTCTTACATTCAAAATATCACGTCTTTTTATATACGTCAATATAATATATGTCATTTTCTTATATTTCTTCAATTTGTATATTTAATTGATTTTTTAGCAGTCTTATGGTAAGTTATCAGTGGAAAGGCTTGGTTTTAATGAAAGAAGAAAGTAAAAGAAATCCTTTAAATAATTTCGAGGCACAGTTTAAGAAGGCAACTCTGCAGCTTTTGATACTGTCCATCCTGTCTGACGGGGAAATGTATGCCTATGAAATCGCTCAGACGATATTTGAAAAAAGCAGCGGCAAATATAAAGCCCCGCTCCTCTACACGTCGATTTCCAAACTGGAGGAAAACGGCTTCGTTTCCGAGAGCAGAAAGGAAACCGTTGCAAACAGGATGAGGGTGTATTACAGAATTACCGATTCCGGCAGGGCGTATCTGAATCTGCTTAAAGATCTGTATAAGAATCTCACCGATGTGGTATTTGATATTGTGTATGCTGAGGAGGATCGCTAAAATGAACCACGAAGTTGTAAATGAATACCTTAAGAAAGTTAAAAAAGAACTATCGGGGCTCTGTTCGGCGGATGAATTTCTGTCTTCTATGCGCGAATACCTCGACGATTACTGCGACGAACATCCACACTGCACCATCCGGGACTTAGAAGATGAATTCGGAACTCCTGAGGAAGTTGCAGGCGAATTTCTGGAATCAAAGGGTATATCAAATTCCGGCAAAGTCAAAAAGTTGAAAAACAGCAGACGGCTCATTGCCATCGTAGCAGTTGTTCTGGTAGTCGTATTGATAGCGGTGATTGCTTTTTACCGGGATGTGTTGAGCCAGTCTACGCAGGCAAAAGCAACGGATGTGATTGTAGTGGAACCACCTGAAGTAACCGAGGATCCAGTATTAGAATAAGGGAGGATTGTATGAAACATAAAATCAAAACAAGTCTGGCATTAATAGCGTTACTGATAATTTCCTCCGGTTTCCCGGTAAGTGCTGTTGAAATGTACGATTCAGAATCAAATAAAACTAACGAGACTGTAACTTAATCCGCTTTCCATCATGCGGTCATGCTCCTTTATTTTCGTAAATCCTTTGATTTGCGAAAAACTGCGATAACCATTTCATCGCAAAAATCCCGAATATCACCGGTTTGACGATAACAGCTCCGCCATTTCAGCGCCATGCAGCGGATAAGCCCATCGTAAGATTCCCCGTTTTTCAGATTTTGTGATGAAACAGCTATCGTTAAAATCATAGAATCCACACTTTTACGATAATCCGTAAATCTGCACCTTGTCTTTACAGGCATACAGATAGGGCGAAGCATGAATCTGCGCCTCGCCCTTCACTTTATGTTCATTACTCCCTTTGAATCATAAGCCTTTATCTATGCGCCTTGCCTTAATGTATTCGTAAACATCGAAGGCGCTCATGAGTATTGACAGTATAATTACAGTTATATCCCTGCCCAGCACGATAAGCATGGTCAGAAATGCGACCATGAATTTCCAGAAAAATCCGCTTACATTTTCGCTCTGCACGCCGCATCTCTCATATCTCCTGCTTGCCATCCGCTGGGACAGTATGTAGGATACTATTGCTCCTATGCATAGAGCCGCTCTGGTTTTTCCGCCTATATTAAAGGCTTCTATGCAGATGAGCGCAGTCACTATGGCCACATCCGTTCCCACGCATATCCGCATGGCGCCGCTGTATTTCATGCTATCTCTCCCCAGTGATGTTTTCTACCCGTTTGGGATTTCAGGCTCATACTTTCATCCCTCCACAGCGCTGTACACAATCATAACGACTGAACACATAATAAAAAACAGTCCTCCTAGCCGCATCAACGTCATGTACAACTCTGTAGGTTCGCCATTTTTCACGACAAACAAATTTTCTATTTTAAACAATATCTCTGGCTTAAATACCATCATCGCACCGAGCGCCAGCAGCACTGCTATCCACAGTCGTTCCACCTTTTCCACCTCTCAATTAAGCCCCAAGAACACAAAACCGTGTCAGACCTAAAGGTAAATAACGATTAAAATAATATTATGAAATCTTATGGTTGTCACATAAAGTCTGCAATCTCCGCGGGCAAAATCCGCCTTCTTTGCGAGCAAAGCCTGTAACTGCTTAGGTAAAATTTGCCGCCTATCGCACAAAATGTGCGGTAAAGCGGACTCCCAGATGAGCCCGTTCTTCACCGCTATTTTCTACTCCTTTTGAATTATCAAGTGACCAAGCCTAATATAGCCTTACGTGTAAGATGCCAGGTTCGTAAGTGCCATTATATTTATCGCTATGGAAACCGCCAATGCCACCACCAGTATCACTATTACGAAATTTTTCTTAGTGGCAGCAGACACCGGTTTTTTCGCCAGCGCCCAGAATATGACAGCTGTTATGACCACCATAATCGTTGTGAAAACTATCAATATTACTGCCTGTGAAAAGAACGCGTTCATGTTACACCTCGCCAATATATAAATTGAATTTTCATGGCCGCGCGCACCCTTTGTCTCGGGCAAAGGGTGCAGCAAGCGGACTGTCAAACAAGCCCGCTCTTTATTGAATTTGATATTAAAGAGTAAAACTTAGATGTAAGGTGTGATGATAAATTTACAATATGTACAATTATAAGATGGCACTGAATTAATCAGGGTATGTGATGCATGTGGAAGTTTTACCTTCAACTTTCCCCTATCTCTACGATAAAATGGAAGCGTACTAAGGACATCTGGGCTATCCTCATACCACGCCATTGTCGCGTGACCGTATTGCATATAACCATAAACCATTTCCCTGCCACATTTAGGGCAATTCATACCATGTATACTCATATCAATCTACCACGTTTCTGTTACGTTTACCCCTGCCAATGTGTATGTTACTTTACTACCATGATTAGCCTGGGTATTTGCTATTTGTAGTATCGAACTTTTGCTAAATGCTGTAGAGCAGACAGATTTAACATTGTAAAGATCTTTTATATCGTAAGATGTTTTCAATGCTGTATCCGCAGGGTGAAAAACAAAGGTAAGCTTAAGTGGTCCTGTTTGATCCTGATAGGATAAATGGTATGATGTTCCTGATTTTCTATATATAGAACGAGTTTTTATCGGGTTATTTGTACTTCCGCTTCCACCCGTCTTTACATATTCATTATAAGCTCCGTAACTTATTTTATTGGCATCAAATATACCTGTAACAGCCGAAACGACAGAATATGGAATTGTGAATTTCTTGCTAATATTGGATAAACTAACCACCACATCAATGCTTCCCTTGACCCAACTGCTCCATTTGGAAGCTGTGGATTTGCTTTTTTTTACTCCACTTACAGACACTGGTTTAGTAAAACTCGACATGGACGTTGTTTCATAGTAGAAATCATGACCGCCATATGAACCATAATATTTTTTGGTTGCTGAAGCTTTTGGAACAAGAACCGTATAATTATCTAACTGAGCACCATCTTGCGCATATTGTTCTAGCTCAGCAAGGCAAGCATCTTCGATATAGCCAAAACCTCTGCTTGCCAAATCAAGTGACCGCACATATTGAGATGCAATGGTTGTAGTATCTGCTGACATTGCACGTGTAGTTGTCATCATTGTGGTGAAGTCAATGGTATATTGCTCATAATCATCAATATTAAATGACGTATTCGTTTCTTCATCAGAAACATAAGTTTTTTCAGACATCTCCGCGAATGTCGGTACAGCAGAAGTAACTATCATCGCACAAGCGATAGTAAAACATGCTAATTTCTTTCTCATCCTTTTCTCCTCGTATAATACTAATGCATATTTCATTCATAATTATTTATTTTCTTATCTAAACGTCGATTATCTACCCATCGGTCTCACCTCTTTAATGCTATGCATAAAATTTCTGTTAATTCCCTTACGCCTAAAATATCACATCTTTTTATATATGTCAATAAAATATATAGC
>DXHZ01000017.1 GCA_019113145.1 Candidatus Avanaerovorax faecigallinarum | reverse complement strand
TGCAGAGGCAAAGCCGGGAGAGAGATTCCAGTTCTTCCGTCACGGCTATTACGTGGCCGATTCTAGGCTTACCACTGATACCGAGAAGGTGTTCAACCGCATAGTGGACCTTAAGAGTTCATGGAAGCCGGGGAAATAGGAAATTTGAAAGAGAGGAGATTTTCATATGAAGAGATTTCTGACGGCGCTTCTTGCCGTTGTGATGGTTCTGGCAGTAACGGCCTGCGGCAGCGACGAGTCGTCAAAACCTGCCGATGAAAACGGGGCCGGTGAAGCGACCTACCCGATGACGGTTACGGATTACCTGGGAAATGAGATGGAGTTTACGGAAGCTCCACAGAAGATAGTTTCCCTTTCTCCGAGCTGCACCGAAATACTTTACGCCCTCGGACAGGGAGATAAGATGGTGGGAGTTTCCACCTGGTGCACATACCCTGAAGAGGCTGCTGAAGTGGAGCAGGTGGGAGACACCTACAGCGTAAGCGTGGAGAGAATCATCGAGCTTGATGCGGACGTAGTATTCGTATCAGGCGGTACTGCGGCCGAGTCAGTGGACGCTCTCAATGCGGCGGGAATCAACGTTTATTCCACAGGCGCAAAGAATGTGGACGAGATATACGAGAGCATAGAGAACATAGGCGCCATTGTGGACGCTTCCGACAAGGCGAACGAGGTTGTGACGGGAATGAAAAATCAGCTTGCAGACCTTGAGGAAAAGCTTGCGGACGTCGAGACAAAGAGTGTATTCATCGACCTGGGAGGACTCTACTCCTCCGGAAGCGAGGATTATCTGGGAACATCCCTTGAGCTTATCAAAGCCGACAATATCGCTTTAGATGCGGGGACCAATTCTCCGCAGCTTTCCGCCGAAACGGTTATAGAGAAGAATCCGCAGGTTTACATCGTCATGTCCTCGGAGGAGGAATTTGACCGGCCTGCAGGCTTTGAGGAAATCGACGCCTTCAAAAACGGCGAAGTTTACTACATAGCCTACGATGACCCTAACACGGACATCATCACCAGAGACGGCCCTCGCTTCATAGAGGGACTCAGTTACCTGGCGGGACTTATTCACGGCATAGAGTAAAGGCCACAGGAGAATTTCATGAGTAAGAAACGGATCGTCGCCTCACTGCTTTTCATAGCAGGCGGGGCGGCTGTCATTTTAATATGCACATTTTTCGGCGCGGCGGACGTGACGATTAAGGACACTCTGATGATCCTCGTCAATAAGACGTTTGGGGGATTTTCGGAGCAGGTTGAAGCTTTGGGTTCAAAGGCTACCATAATATGGAGCCTGAGATTTCCGAGGAGCCTTCTCGCATTTCTGACGGGAGGAGCTCTTGCCGTCTGCGGCGGAGTCTATCAGGCGATTTTCAAAAACCCCATGGCTGACCCCTTTGTTCTTGGAATTTCATCAGGCGCAGCTTTTGGCGCGACCGTAGGAATAGTTCTTTCCATTCCGGTGAACTTTCTCGGAATGAACACGGTTTCGGCCTTCGCCTTCATCGGAGCGCTGCTGTCCATATTCTTCGTGTACAACATCGCCAAAGTGGGCAGGCAGGCGAACACCACGTCTCTGCTTCTTTGCGGCGTAGCGGTGAACCAGCTGCTGACGGCAATCATCTCCTTCGTGATGCTGGTTGCCTCTAACGAGATGAGGCAGATATACTTCTGGACTCTGGGCAGCTTTTCCGCCCGGGGCTGGGATCACGTGATTACGGTGCTGCCGTATATAGCGATCGGCCTGATAGTGGTGGCGGTATACTGCAGGGAGCTTGACATCATGGTTATGGGAGACGAAACGGCCGTGCGCTTCGGTGTGAACGTTGAGAGAAATAAACGGATTCTGTTCCTCGTTACGTCTCTCATGATGGCCGCGTGTGTTTCCGTGAGCGGAATTATAGGATTTGTCGGACTGGTATCGCCTCACGTGGTCAGAATAGTCATAGGGCCCGTTCACAAAAGGCTTCTGCCTGCGGCGTTCATGCTGGGAGGATCCATGCTCTGCATCTGTGACACCATAGCCAGAGCCGTCATGGAGGCGGAAATACCTGTGGGAATCATTACGGCCATAGTGGGAGCGCCGTTCTTCATATACCTTCTCAGAGCGAGAAACAGGGAGGTGATGTGATGGAGCCTATTCTGACTTTTGACGGCGTTACGGCAGGATACGGAGAAAAGGATATTCTCAGGGATTTTTCGTGCAGCGTGGGGCAGGGAGAATTCGTATCCCTCATAGGGCCTAACGGGTCCGGAAAATCCACCCTTATCCATACGGTGACGGGAGTGGTGCCTCTGAAGTCGGGGCGAATAACCCTTGACGGAAAGGATAACGACAGCCTCTCCCACATGGAAAGAGCGCGAATGGTGGCGGTGGTGCCTCAGAATTTCACTCCGTCCTTCGGGTTCAGAGCAAAAGAGATAGTTGCCATGGGAAGGCACCCTTATCTGAAACGGCTTCAGTCGGAATCCGAAGAGGATTACAGGATTATCGACAGAGCCATGGAACAGACGGGAACCCTTCACTTAAGAGAGCGGAAGATAACGGAGCTATCTGGAGGAGAGAGGCAGAGAATAATCATATCGGCAGCCCTGGCCCAGACTCCGAAGGTTTTGATCCTGGACGAGCCCACAAACCACCTGGATATCCAGTATACCCTTGAAATAATGGAGCTGATGAGAAGGCTGAACAGGGAAGAGGGAATTACGATCTTCGCAGTCCTTCACGACATAAACATGGCCGCAAGGTTCTCCGACAGAATCGTGGTGTTAAACGGAGGCAAAAAAACGGCCGACGGGCCGGTAGGCGAGATAATCCGCGAGGAGGTGCTGAAGCCGGTTTACAGGATAGATCTGGTGACGAGGGAAAATTCCCTCACCGCATCTCCTGAAATAGTGGCGCTCAGAAGCAACAGAGAGGCGGAGAGGAAGCTGAACGGCCGCCGTGTTCACGTTATCTGCGGAGGCGGCAGCGGAAGCAGAATAATAGAGGGATTTTACAATCAGGGCTGGCAGGTGAGCTGCGGCGTACTCTCAAGCGGCGACAGCGACTATAATCTGGCCAGGTCTCTGGGCCTTGAGATAGTGGAGGAAAAACCGTACAGCCCGGTATCGGACAAAGCCTGCGAAGCCAATCTGGCGGCAGCCTGCCGTGCGGACGCGGTGGTCCTGGCCGATGTGGATATAGGCATGAGCAACCTGCGAAACGTAACGGTTCTAAATGACGTGGCAGGGCCGGAAATCATCATTCTGAGAGAAAATGCCGGCGACTACACCGGAGGCAGAGCCGATGAAGTCATCTCGGAGCTCGTCGCTTCGGGAAGAGCCCGGAAGGTGAGCGGGAAAGAGATAGAAGAGATGATGAAGGGGAACTGAGGGGACAGGACATACGGGCAGGAATGTATCGGTCGGTGAAATTGGCATGGGAATTGCTTTACAGTTTTTTATCCATTAAGTAAGGAGGTAGGAGTATATGGATAAGAAAATGTTTGATATCGAGGCAATTCCTGGCGAAAGATGGTTTCCAAAGGAATCTTTTTTCGAAGATGACATGAATGAATACTGGGGTGACTTTGGGGTTTGCTCGGAAGTTGACACTTTGAAAGCAGTTTTAATGAGGAGACCCGGTAAGGAAATTGAAGATTTTAATGCAAGAGAAGTGAGATTTTCCGACGAACCCGTAGACGTTGACCTTATGAGAAGGCAGCACGATGAAGTTGCAGATATTTACAGAGAATTTGGCGTTAAGGTATTTTACGTTGAAAATCAGAGAGAGGACAGACCAAATGCAGTTTACTGCAGAGACCTGGTGTTTATGACACCGGAAGGTGCGATTCTGGCAAGGCCGGGTATGGCAGCAAGACGTGGTGAAGAAAGATATGTTGCTGAAGCATTGGCAAAAATAGGTGTTCCTATACTGCGTACAATATCGGGAAACGGAATGTTCGAAGGCGCGAATGCAATGTGGGTAGATCGGCACACATGTGTGGTTTCAACAGGTGTCAGATGTAATCGATCAGGATTTGAACAGGTAAAATATGAGCTTGAAAGGATGGGTGTAGAGGTCTGGCATATGCAGCAGCCGTACAGTAATATCCATATTGACGGTCTGATGAATACTGCCAGCAACGATGTAGTTATGGTACATGCATCACAGGTTCCGTACGATATTCTTGATATGATGAAGAAAAAGGGATATAAAATCCTGGAGGCACCATCACAGACAGAAGTACGTGAAACTTTTGCATGTAATTTTGTGGCTCTGGAGCCGGGATATATTCTTATGCCGGAAGGGAATCCACGAACTCAGGAACTCCTCGAGAAAAACGGAATTAAGGTCAGAACCGTTAATATTTCAGAGATTATCAAGGGCAAGGGGGCATTGCACTGCATAACTGCGTATCTGAAGAGAGGTTAACAGCTTGTCACGGATGCAAGAATGAAGTAAAATTTATTTCAGGGCAGCGCAGGAGATAAAATACTTGCATTACTGCAGACCGGAGGCTTAGTATGCTTAGAAGATATGTAGAGCAGCTATTAAACGTTTACAATTACATTGACGGTATCGTCGTTACCAATAAATTTGGATATATTGAGTTTTATAAGAACTTCAGACCAGAACTTAATAAACTCAAAGAAAGTGATGTACTGCATAAACATATACTCGATGTGTATCCGGGCTTAACCGAGGAAACCAGCAGTGTTATGAGGGTATTAAGTACAGGAAGGCCGATTTCCAATGAATTTCAGGTTCTTAAAACATATAAAGGGCAGAGCATCAATGCGATAAACACAACACTGCCTATAAGACAGAATGATGAAATCATCGGCGCTGTAGATGTATCCAGATACATTGATTCTCCGTTTGAACGACAGGATATTGTGCTCTCCATTAAAGACAATGTTACAAGTGGAAACCTGTACAGTGTTGATGACATTATTACATCTTCCAGAGAGATGGAGATAATTAAAGAACGAATTCCGATGATTGCAGATACGGACTCGTCCGTGCTCATATATGGAGAAACCGGTACGGGAAAAGAGCTTGTTGCACAATCCATACACACGTCAAGTAAACGCAGGAACAAAAGATTTATTTCGCAGAACTGTGCGGCGATACCGGCAAATCTACTGGAAAGTATTCTCTTTGGTACAGTAAAGGGAAGCTATACCGGAGCAGAGAATAAACCGGGACTGTTTGAAATTGCGAATGGAGGAACGCTGTTCCTGGATGAAATAAACTCTATGGAAAAAAGCGTTCAGGCTAAGATTCTAAAAGCGATTGAGGAAAAGCAGGTAGTACGTTTAGGAGGTTATGAACCGATAAAAACCGACGTAAAGATTGTATCTGCAATAAATCAGGACCCCATCAAATGTGTCGAGGAAGGCAGGATAAGAAGCGACTTGTTTTACAGACTGAGCGTCGTTCAAATCAATGTGCCGCCTTTGCGCGAACGGCAAAAGGATCTCTTTTATCTTACGGATCATTTCATAAAGGAATTTAATAAGCTCATGGGAAGGGAGATTCTGGGGCTGGTCGAGGAGGCTGAAAGTATATTTAGTGCATATAGCTGGCCGGGAAACGTTCGGGAATTGAAAAATGTTATAGAGGGAGCATTTAACATTGCTTCGGGGCGGTTTATTAAGGCAAGCGATTTGCCCGCTTACATAAAACAGAATGTAAGCGGCAGTCACAGCAGAAATCTGCTTGCGGGAGACCCTGAAACTGAAATGTTTATTCCGGGAAATCTTGAAGAGGCAATGAGGAATTATGAGAGGGAGATTATCTCCAGAGCTCTTCAGATGACAGACAGCTATGTAGAAGCGGCGGAACTCCTCGGTATAACAAAACAGAATCTAAACTATAAGATGAACAAGCTGGGCATAGAAAGGTAGCAGATATTCTCACTGTACCGGTAAAAAATCATTTTACAGATTAGTAAAGTGGTTTTTTACCGGTACAGTATTTTTTTACCGGAAAACCGAAATTTGCAGGGATATGTTGTGGCTCGATAATTGCAATAGTATATATCAGAATTTTATAAATAGAAAAGGAGGAGCTACTGTGACGAAGATAAGAGATATTGATGCTTTACCCGGTGAACGTTGGTTTCCGAAGGATACCTCTATTGAGGAGGATATGAAAGAAATCTGGGGGAACTGGGGTGTGTGCTCTGAGGTTGATACGCTAAAGGCTGTGCTTATGCATCGTCCGGGAAAAGAAATTGAAAACTTTGACTGGCAGGCTGCGAGATTCAGGGGAGAGATTGATCCTGAAAAATTTCGCAAGCAGCATGATAATCTGGCAGACATATACAGAAGTCATGGAGTGACGGTGCACTATGTAGAAGACACGCCGGAAGACAGACCAAACGCTCTTTTTTGCAGAGACCTGGTGTTTATGACTCCGGAAGGAGCCATCGTAACCAGACCTGCCACGGCCTCCAGAAGGGGTGAAGAAAAGTATGCAGCCAGAAAGCTGGGCGAAATTGGTGTTCCTATAATACGAACGATATGCGGAAGCGCAACGTTCGAGGGCGCAATGGCGATGTGGATTGACAGGCATACGGTGGTTCTGGCATCGGGCGTAAGAACGAACCGCGAAGGGTATGAAATGGTTGAATCAGAATTACGGAGAATGGGTGTGACAGATGTTCTTCACATGCAGATACCATATGGCCATGCGCATATAGACGGTCTACTGAACATGGCTTCTCACGATGTTGCTATGATTCATGCTTCACAGGTGCCTTATGACGTATGTGACGCTCTTAAGAAAAAGGGCATCAAACTTCTCGAATGCCCTTCCAGGGTGGAGGCAAAAGAACAGCTTGCTATAAATTATGTGGCTATAGAACCGGGACTTGTGGTTATGCCTGCAGGATGTCCACGGTCTCAGGAACTTCTCGAAAAAAACGGAATAAAAGTTATAACTGTAGAATTCGATCAGATATTACGAGGATTCGGAGCTATGCACTGCTGTACAGCATTCCTGAAAAGAGGATAATTCAGTTTACAGTTTATTGAATGTTAGAAGGTGAATTCATGGAAATGTACGAAAAAATGGTAAAAGACATATCGCTGGAAAATATATACGGCGATATGAAATATCTCGTTGAAGAGGTTGGAGAAAGACTTTCGGGAACAAAAGAAATGGTCAAAGCTACTGAATATATATGCAAAAGATTAAAAGAGAACGGCATTGAAAATTCATATATTGACCATTTTCCAATGTATCAGAGCTATCCCGGTGAAGCCGAGCTTAAAGTTATTGCTCCAAAAAAGATGGATATCCCGACAAGACCGGTATGCCATATAGAATCAACTCCTGAGAGTGGCATAGAAGGTGAAATGGTGTATCTGGGGTCTGGCAGATACGAAGACTATGAAGGAATAGATATTTCTGACAAAATTGTGCTCACTGACATGAACTGGAGTCCGGGCCGTCCGGAAAAGGCCAGAATTGCATGGGAAATGGGCGCAAAGGCGCTTATCATAATGAACTGGGGTAAGTCGGATGAGGATCTGATACAAATGGGAGCTGTAAAAGCGCAGTGGGGGAATCCGACGCCTGAAGCAGTGGCGGAAATTGTCAGGATACCCGTAATTAGTATCTCCAGGAAGAATGGTGAAAAGCTTGCCGCTTTATGTGCTGAAGGCAGCGTAAAAGTGTGGCTTAAAGCTGATGCCAGCAGAGAATGGATAACTGCAGATCAGCCGATTGGAAGGCTGCAGGGGGGAAAGAGCGATGGCAGATATGTTTTGATAGGAAGTCATGTAGATGCGTGGGGAAAGTCTGCTATATGCAATGCGTCCGGCAATGCGCTTAACCTGGAGCTGGCAAGAATTTTTGCCAAATATAAAGATGAACTTAAAAGTGATGTTGTTTTCGCATTCTGGGACGGACATGAAATTGCCGAAGGCGGAGGGTCGACCTGGTATTGTGATAATTACTGGCAGGATATGACTGACAACTGCATGGCATATATCAATATAGACAATCTTGCAATAAAAGGAACAACCGTACCGGGTGTTGAAGGACAACCGGAGCTTAAGAAACTGTTGACCGATGCCATTGAGAAAATATGGGGAGTGCCCGGCGTATGGCATCACGCATACAAGGGCGGAGGGGATTCTTCGTTTTTCGGCGTAGGTGTACCATATTGCTCATTTGCAACCGAATACACAGAGGAGAAGCTGAAAGAACTGAATTATGCTTTCTATAGTCCTTGGCTTCACACCGATGACGATACAACGGATAAGGTTGACGAAAACCTTATGAAAAAGCATGTCGAGTATTTCCTCTATGTAGCGGAGAAAATGATAAACGATGACTTTGTACCGTACAATCTGAAAGATCTTGCTGATGATGTAGAAGGACAGTGGAGAGAAATAATCAACTCGGCGGGAAAAGCAGAGGGTATGCTGCAACCGTATTCTGCAAAGATTGAGGAGTATGTCAAATCTCTTTACAGCCTCAGCGATATTAAAACAGATATTTCAAAAGAAAGCATAGGAGAATATAACAGGGCTGTTTTGGATTGTGAAAGAAAAACATCGTTGTTCAGGTGCTATTCCGGAAAGTATGGACAGGACTCCTGCTGTGCATTGGCAACAGAAAACCCGATTCCTTTGTTAAAACTGACGGTTGATAAGTACAATGCTTCCCCACTCGATTCTGATGATCATTACCTTTGGGAAACTAAGGTGCTTCGTGTACGCAACATGGTTTATGATGCTTTAAACGACTCGGTTGAAGTGATAAAAATGGCTATTAAAGCCATGAAATGAGATGAGAAAGGAGGAAAAAATGATTAAGAATATCTCTAAGACTCGTTGGATAATTGCAATTGCATTTGTAGTTACTTTAATCCTGATGACAAATTTTGTTTTCGCTGAAGGTGAAACGGGAGAAGATGCAGCTGCTCATTACGGTTTTCTGTCATTGTTGACACCGTTTTGCGCCATTGTTCTGTCGTTTATAACGAAACAGGTTGTACTGTCACTGGCTACGGCTATTTTTGTAGGAGCAATAATCCTGGATGGTGGAAATGTATTTACAGCCTTTCTGAGAACATGTGATACATATATTGTCGGAACGGTTACTGATACATGGAATGCAACATTGCTGGTGTTTATCCTTGCAGTAGGAGGTCTTATAGCTCTCATGAGTAAAATGGGAGGAATGCAGGCCATGGCAATAGCAATGTCGAGTAAAGCCAAAAGTGCAAAAAATTCACTTATACTTACATGGGTAATGGGACTGATTATATTCTTTGAAGACTATGCCAACTCACTTGTCGTAGGCCCGACTATGAGACCTGCAACAGACAGAGAGAGGGTATCAAGAGAGAAACTGTCATATGTAATTGACTCAACTGCAGGCCCGGTTACTGACCTGGCCCCTATATCTTCATGGACTGCGTACGAAATAGGCATGATTGCAATTGCATTTACATCTGTAGGATATGAAGGAAATGTGTACAGCACATTTATGCAGACGATACCTTACAGGTTCTATAATATCCTCGCAATATTCATGGTGCTTATACTCGTTACGATGCAGAGGGACTACGGCCCTATGTATAAAGCGGAGAAAAGAGCCCGTCTCACTGGAAAACTGTATGAAGATACGGCAAAGCCGATGATGAGTAAAGAACTTGATGCGATGAATGTTAAAGAGGGTGCGCCTCTCAGAATGAGAAACGCCATAGTGCCGATTCTGGTGTTCACAATTGTTACAATCGTAGGGCTCTGGTATACTGGCGGCGGCTTAGAGGAACCGTTTAATTTCAGGGGACTTCAGAATGCCCTGGGTAATGCGGATGCTGCATCAAGCATTCTTTATGCAGTAATAATCACATCTATTCTCCTCATCATTATGTCAATGATTCAGGGAATAATGGGTCTTAAAGAGTGCATAGACGTATGGCTGAACGGATGTAAAGAGCTGCTTCTTACGGATACGATACTTGTTCTGGCCTGGGGGTCGGGAACGATTATGGAGAACCTGGGAACCGGAAATTATATATCACACCTTGTAGGAGGAGCAATACCTGCAATTTTAATACCGGTTATTTTATTCCTCGTATCCTGTGTAGTAGCATTTTCGACAGGTACATCGTATGGAACAAGCGCAATAATGATACCGATTGCTTTTCCTCTGGCATGGGGTGCAACAGGCGGAGAGATGGACAGCCTGTGCATCGTTACAATCGCAGCGGTAACAAGCGGAGCAATTTTCGGAGACCATTGTTCACCAATATCAGATACTACGATTATGTCTGCAATGGGATCTGCCGCAGACTTAATGGATCATGCAAGAACGCAGATACCTTATGCGGCAACCGTAGCAGGAGTTGCAGCAGTTGTTGGATTTATCCCGGCAGCGGCCGGAGTATCTCCAATAATATCTATACCTTTGGGAATTGTTGTGCTGATTGCTATAGTACGTTTCGTAGGAAAGAGTACAAAGATAGAAGATCTGGAAAAAGAAGCTGAACTTGAAAAGAGTTAAGGATACTGGATTTTCGAAGAATCTTTAGGGTGATTCCTTGCTTGAAAGTATAATCCGGTGAAAATTCACTTAAATAATGAATTTTCACCGGATTTTCATTTGCTGCCCAACATGAATGCAGGAGAGAGTTTCGTAAAAGAAACCGCGCTTACGTACAGCGCTGAACCGGTGAGAATAACGGCACAGATGAAAAGGGTGGCGGAATATCTAAAGCTGCATGGAGAAATGACCGGAGACGAACTGCAGGAGTTTCTGCATGTTAAGAAAACACGGGCATATGTGCTGGCAAAGGAAATGAGGGATAGAGGAATCATAGAGGACCGGATAGGAAGTACAGGTTGAAATAATGGGGCTGATTTTCATCGAATCCTTCGCTGCACTGGCCGGATGGGTGGTTATCGCCAAAGCCTTGATTTCACGGGTTTTAGCTATAAAACCGTTATTGCAAAATCTTAATATTGGTGTGCCTTATGATAATCGGACGCTCCCCGATATTGCAATGGCAGATATCTTATTGGTGACAGATATGATGTTTGTCTCCACTTTTGTCGCCGCAGCCCGCGCATTGTCCTTTTTTCAGCAGTTTTTCCCGTAAAATGGTGACAGCTAAGCCGTATTTTTCGGAATGTGTCACCGCGATGTACTCTATATGCTCATCTATGGTGACAAAGGTGACATAATAGCAGCAAATTCATTTGTTTGTCACCGCCTCCTGTCGTTTTGGCAAAAGTGCGCTCTATTGCGGCGGTTTGACAAAGGCGCTTGGAATTCACAAAAAGGTCAAGGTTTTCGAGACTATATCGCCTCTAAACCTTGACCTTTAAATTACAGATGTCTTATTGGTGACAGATATGATGTTTGTCTCCACTTTTGTCACCGCAGCCTGCGCATTGCCCTTTTTTCAGCAGATTTTCTCGCAAAATGGTGACAGCTAAGTCGTATTTTTCGGAATGTGTCACCGCACTGCTCCCTATATGCTCATCTATGGTGACAAAGGTGACATAATAGCAGCAAATTCATCTGTTTGTCACCGCCTGCTTCCGTTTTGACAAAAGTGCGCTCTATTGCAGCGGTTTGACAATGCCTTGACAAAGCTCCGGTTTTAAGCGGTCTTTGTCAAAGTCTTCGCGCTGATGCAGCTTTCCAAATCTAACATTACAGCATCTTCTTCAAAAACTGCCCCGTGTACGACTTTTCGCAGGCGGCTATATCCTCCGGGGTGCCGGTTGCGATGACCGTGCCGCCTTTGTCGCCGCCTTCAGGACCCAGGTCGATGATGTAGTCGGCGCATTTTATTACGTCCAGGTTATGCTCTATGACTACTACGGTGTTTCCGGCGTCAGTGAGCTTCTGGAGGACTGCGATGAGCTTGTCCACGTCAGCAAAGTGAAGGCCGGTGGTAGGCTCGTCGAGAATGTAGAGAGTCCTGCCGGTGCTCCGTTTGGACAGCTCGGTGGCAAGCTTCACACGCTGGGCCTCGCCGCCGGAAAGCTGAGTGGACGGCTGCCCCAGTTTGATATAGTCAAGGCCCACTTCGTTCAGGGTATCCAACTGGCGTTTTATGGACGGCAGATTGCCGAAAAAGTCCAGAGCCTCGGCAACGCTCATATCAAGAACGTCGAAAATGCTCTTGCCCTTGTATTTTACCTCCAGGGTTTCCCTGTTATATCTTTTGCCCTTGCACACTTCGCAGGGAACGTATACGTCAGGCAGGAAGTGCATCTCTATCTTTATTATTCCGTCGCCTTTGCAGGCCTCGCATCGTCCGCCCTTTACGTTGAAGCTGAAGCGGCCTTTTTCAAATCCGCGTATTTTCGATTCGGGAAGGGATGCGAACAGATCTCTGATGTGAGTGAACATGCCGGTATAGGTGGCCGGGTTCGACCTCGGAGTTCTGCCGATAGGGGACTGGTCTATGTCTATGACCTTGTCGATATTCTCAAGGCCGAGGATTTCGTCGTGGTCTCCGGCGTCTTCCTGGAGTCTGTTTATGACCCGAGCGGAGCCTTTGTAGAGAATCTCATTGATGAGGCTGCTTTTGCCGGAGCCGGAAACTCCCGTGACGCACACAAATTTGCCTAAAGGAATGTCCACGTCTATGTTCTTAAGGTTATTCTCGCGGGCGCCTTTGACAGTTATAAACTGCCCGCTGCCCTCACGGCGGACCTTCGGAACTTCGATTTTTCTGGCGCCTGAAAGGTACTGACCCGTTATGGAGCGGGGTTCCGCTTTGATATCGTCGACGGTGCCCTGAGCCACCAGCTCGCCTCCGTATATTCCCGCAGCGGGACCTATATCGATTATGTGGTCTGCGGCGTACATGGTGTCCTCGTCGTGCTCCACCACCAGAAGGGTGTTGCCCAGGTCGGTAAGGTGACGCAGCGTGTCTAAAAGCTTCTCGTTGTCTCTCTGGTGCAGGCCGATGCTGGGCTCGTCCAGAATATAGAGAACTCCCATGAGGCCGGAGCCTATCTGGGACGCCAGCCTGATACGCTGGGATTCGCCTCCGGAAAGGGAGCCTGCGGACCTTGACAGAGTCAGGTAGTCCAGGCCCACGTTGATGAGAAATCCCAGACGCTCCTTTATCTCTTTGATAATCTGCGCTCCGATGAGCTGTTCTTTCTCGCTGAGTTTCAAAGAGTCCATGAAGCCGTAGCAGTCTCTTATGGACATTTCCGAGATTTCGGCGATGTTCTTTCCGCCCACGGTCACGGCGAGAACTTCCGGCTTCAGCCTGAGTCCGTGACAATCCGGGCAGATTTTGGTCGACATATAGCTCTGAATCTTTTCCTTCATAAATTCTGAGCTGGTCTCCCGGTAGCGGCGCTCCAGATTGTTTATCATGCCCTCGAAGGTATGGTCCATGTGGGTGACTCTGCCCGTGGATCTGCTCTTGTAATCGTATTTAAGATGCCGGTTTCCGGTGCCGTACAGGATGTCGTGCTGCAGCTTTTCCGGAAGGTCTTTAAACGGCAGCGAAAGGTCGGCGCCGTATTCCTTTGCCAGCACCTCTATTATCTGACGGTAGTATCCGGTGTACTCCATGGACGCAAAAATAGTGCCCAGAGCGCCGTCGAGTACGCTCAGATCGGTTTTTACAATCTTATCCGGCTCTATCTTCTGTGTGAATCCGAGGCCGTTACACGTCGGGCATGCGCCAAAGGGGCTGTTGAAGGAGAACATTCTCGGTTCCAGCTCCTCTATGCTGATGCCGTGCTCGGGGCAGGCCAGCTTAGTGGAAAAGACTTTTTCGGCATTTGGATGTTCGCCGCCCATAAACTGCACCGTAACGAGGCCGTCTCCCTGCTTCATGGCAAGTTCCACGGCTTCGGAAATGCGGCCTTCCTGGCCCGGCTTTACCACAATCCTGTCCACGACAATTTCTATAGTGTGCTTGAACTTTTTGTCAAGCTTGATTTCGTCTTCATTGACAAGCTTTATCTCCCCGTCCACTCTGACTCTGGTAAAGCCTTCTTTCCTGATTCTTTCGAGGATTTTCTCGTGCTCGCCCTTCCTCTGGCGGACGACGGGAGCCATGACCATCAGCTTCGTCCCTTCGGGATATTCCATTATGGTGTCCACCATCTGATCCACGGACTGGCTTGTTATAGGTCTGCCGCAGACAGGGCAGTGAGGGTGGCCTATTCTGGCAAAGAGAAGCCTGAGGTAGTCGTGGATTTCCGTAACCGTGCCCACGGTGGAACGTGGATTTTTACTGGTGGTCTTCTGGTCTATGGATATGGCGGGAGAAAGGCCGTCGATGGACTCCACGTCTGGCTTGTCCATCTGCCCAAGGAACTGGCGGGCGTAGGATGAAAGACTCTCCACGTACCTTCTCTGGCCCTCCGCGTATATGGTATCAAAAGCGAGGGAAGACTTGCCGCTTCCCGAAAGTCCCGTGAGAACCACCAGCTTATCTCTGGGAATCCTCACGTCTATGTGTTTAAGGTTGTTTTCGTTGGCTCCTTTTATGACTATTTCACCGGGCATTAAATTACCTCTTTCTGACAAAATATTTAATCCGGCGGATTTCACCGTGCCGGCGCTGCGCCGGAATCACGCCGGGACTACAGGCGAACCTTGTATTCGAATATCTGGTCTCTAAGCTGAGCGGCCCGCTCGAACTGCAGGGCTTCGGCCGCCTGACGCATTTCCTTTTCAAGCTCCGCCATGTAGTCTTTAAGTTCCTTCTGCGTCATCTCAACAGGCTTTTTGCCCTTGTGAGACTCCTCCGCAGGCTTTGTCGCCTCGATGACCTGACGGACGGATTTTTTTACGCTTTCAGGAGTTATGCCGTTCTCCTCGTTATATTTCGACTGGATGGCGCGACGGCGCTCGGTCTCGTCGATGGCGGCTTTCATGGCTTTGCTGATGTGGTCGGCGTACATGATAACCCTGCCGTCAACGTTTCTCGCGGCGCGGCCTATGGTCTGCATAAGAGACGTTTCCGTTCTCAGGAAGCCCTCTTTGTCGGCGTCCAGTATGGCGACGAGGGAAACCTC
Source organism: Candidatus Avanaerovorax faecigallinarum (assembly GCA_019113145.1). Taxonomy (GTDB): domain Bacteria; phylum Bacillota; class Clostridia; order Peptostreptococcales; family Anaerovoracaceae; genus Avanaerovorax; species Avanaerovorax faecigallinarum. Next base: position 3,014 of record DXHZ01000017.1, on the reverse strand, counting down.
CGGAATGTCGAGACCTTCTCTGAGAAGGTTTATACCCACGAGAACGTCGAATTCACCAAGGCGCAGATCTCTTATTATTTCAAGCCGCTCAAGGGTGTCCACCTCGGAGTGAAGGTAGCGCACGCGTATGCCCGCCTTTGCGAGAAAGTCCGTGAGATTTTCCGCCATCTTCTTCGTCAGTGTGGTTACAAAGACCCGCTCGCCCTTTTCAACGGTCTTATTTATCTCGCCTATAAGGTCGTCTATCTGGCCTTCCGTCTTTCTCACGGAAATAGGCGGGTCGAGAAGTCCCGTAGGTCTGATGACCTGCTCCGCCGTAATGCCGCCCGACTGCTCTCTTTCGTATTCAGCAGGGGTGGCGCTGACGAACATTATCTGATTCACCAGGCTGTCGAATTCCTCGAACTTCAGTGGCCTGTTATCGAGGGCCGACGGCAGCCTGAAGCCGTAGTCCACGAGGGACTGCTTCCTGGAACGATCCCCGCGTACATTGCTCTCAGCTGGGGCAGCATAACGTGGGACTCGTCTATCATTATTATGAAATCCTTCGGGAAGTAGTCTATGAGGGTGTACGGCCTCGTTCCCGGCGGAAGTCCGTTTATGTGTCTCGAATAGTTTTCTATGCCCTTGCAGACGCCGATTTCTCTGAGCATCTCCATGTCGTACCTGGTGCGCTGCTCGATTCTCTGGGCTTCGAGGAGCTTGCCCCTGTCCTTGAACCACTGAATCCTCTCCTCAAGCTCTTCCTCTATGGTGACGAGGGCTCTTTCCATGTTTTCCTTCGACGTGACGTAATGGGACGCCGGATAGACGGCCACGTGGTTTCTGAGGCCGGTGATTTCTCCCGTCAAAGGGTTCATCTCCTTGATGGATTCCACCTCGTCGCCAAAGAGTTCAACTCTCACGGCGTGGTCGGACCCCGCCGGGAAAATGTCTATCACGTCGCCCCGCACCCTGAACGTGCCACGCTCAAAAGCCATGTCGTTTCGCGTGTACTGTATGTCCACGAGACGGCGGAGTATGTCCTTTCTGGATTTTTCCATTCCGGGTCTCAGGGACAAAACCTGCTGCTCGTAGTCGACCGGGCTTCCCAGTCCGTATATGCACGAAACCGAAGCCACGATAACCACGTCACGCCTTTCGGAAAGAGCAGCCGTGGCCGAGTGGCGCAGCTTCTCTATTTCATCGTTTATTTGTGAATCCTTTTCTATATATGTGTCGGTGGAAGGCACGTATGCCTCCGGCTGGTAGTAGTCGTAGTAGGAGACAAAATACTCCACTGCGTTCTCGGGGAAGAACTCCTTGAACTCGCCGTGAAGCTGCGCCGCCAGCGTCTTATTGTGGGAAATGATGAGGGCAGGGCGGTTCAGTCTGGCTATGACGTTAGCCATGGTAAACGTCTTTCCCGAACCTGTAACGCCCAGCAGAGTCTGGGCTCTCTTTCCCGATTCAAAACCCTTCACCAGCGCCTCGATAGCCTGAGGCTGGTCGCCGGTAGGTTGATACGAGGCCTTTAAAACGAATTTATCCATAGCGAAATATTCTCCTTAGTGACTTTTCCAGCAATTCATCAAAATAATCTTTCCCGAAAGGTTTACCGTTTTTTAACATATCATCATTAAGCACGAAGCCTTTTATGACATATTCTTTTAACGTTTTTGTTGCCCACTGTCGAAAGCGTGTTGCTTTTTTTGAATTTACTCTATAACCAACTGCGATTATTGCATCCAAATTATAACATTTTACATTTCGTGATACATTTCTATTTCCCTCTTTTTGAACTACCGAGAAAAACTCGGTAGTTGACTTTTCATCCAATTCTTCTTCCAGAAAAATGTTCTTTAAATGTAAAGAAATATTATCCGTAGAGCACTCAAACAATTCTGCCATCGCCCGCTGCGTTCTCGGGGAAGAACTCATTGAACTCGCCGTGAAGTCGCGCCGATAGAGCCTCGATAGCCTGAAGCTGATTGCCGGTAGGAGCAAAGTCCGAAACCAATTTAAAGTGCTACATTTTTAACCGTCTCGAATTGCACACGGTTAAACTCGGGATTATGCGGTTCTTCCCGGATTGCCCGATATGTTTCTATACAATTGGGATAACTGCTCCGCAATCAGGTAGTTGTTGTATATTTTGCAACAACTGATTCTCGAGTCAACTCATTTTTCGTCATCAACAGTATGGGTAAATTTTGCTCATACTGTAACACTATCAGCAAGCTTTCAGTATACAAAATTATACCACGGGGCGGGAGAAAAGTATATAACAAAAAGTGAACATATGTTTGCAAGAAGGATATGCGTGAACGGATATGAAATACTCACCAAAATCGCAAAGCAAGGGTTGATTTATCTGACAATAACGAGTAAAATGAAGTAAGACTTAATTTTACTCGTGTGAAGATGATGAGGCGCATGAATTAACGGAGATACAGGAGAGAATTTAATGTACATACAAAGACATCTTGAGCAACAAATTACAGAGGCTTCCAGATATTATCCCGTAGTTATGGTATGCGGACAGAGACAGGTGGGAAAGTCCACCATGCTGAATCATATAAAGGAGCCTGAAAGGCGATACGTGACTCTTGACGATGGCAATGCGAGGAGACTTGCAGCAACCGATCCTGCACTTTTTTTCGAAACATACGGATATCCGCTGCTCATAGATGAGTTTCAGCGGGAGCCGTCGATTCTCCTTGAGATGAAGAGAATTGTGGATGAGAAAGCATTGGCAGGGGAGGATTCCAGCGGATTATTCTGGCTTACAGGCTCTCAGAAGTTCAAGATGATGCAGGGAGTTTCAGAATCTCTTGCGGGAAGAGTTGCAGTTTTTGATATGTCAAGCCTTTCAGCGGCAGAGATAGAAGGCAGGCCGGCAGGGATGTTCAACCCGGACATTGACTCCGTGAGAGAAAGACTTAAGCACGCCGTTTCAAAAGATGTCCACCAGGTATATGAAGATATTTTTCGCGGAGGGATGCCGAAGCTCCGAGTCACAGACCTGGATCGCG
>DXHZ01000016.1 GCA_019113145.1 Candidatus Avanaerovorax faecigallinarum | reverse complement strand
ACATTACCATGTTCATAACCAGCGCCATAGCTGGAGGCGGCCGGGAGCCCGTGACGGGAAGCCTTTCCATGAAGTTTGGAAAGCTTTCAATAAAGGACGATCCGTATCATCTGATAAATCCTTTGTTCGGGCCTTTTGCATGGAATGAAAACTATTACGGAGCAGGTACCGATGCCGAAAAGGCCGAAGAGCTTGAAAACCTTATCGAAGAAATAGGGAAGCTTCCTCAGTCAGCGAAGCTTGACATGTCCATAAAAGCCTTCGATGGAGTTGACGTAGATGACCTGAGAGCGCAGATGACGGGAAGCCTTGAAGCTACGTGGGTTCAGGTGGAAAAGGGATATACGAGTGGCGACGGCTGCGACTATCTTGCCGGACTTAACATAAGCGGTAAGGCGATGGCCTATTCCCGTGAAGACAGGAGAAGTGAGCTTTCCTCAGAGGAGCTCGTGAAGCCTTATATTGAGAACCTGAGGACATTGAAGGAACACACCAAAATGTATACGGACGATATGGGGCTCAGCTACAACAACACCCTGTATTTCGGAAGAGTGCACGAGATTCTCGACACACTGATTGCAGAGGCCGAAACCATGGACGGCATCACCACGAAAAAGTACTGCATAACGGGAAGCCGTGACGATATAATAAAGTATCTTGAAAGCGGCAGGGTGGAGACGGCCTGCGTGGATCACGTAAGTTACAGTATGTTCGGATAATATTACAGGATTTATGTTGCCGGTCAGTTTTCGACAAAAGTGTCTTGTATGGCCTGTTTTGCCGAACAATTTTTCGCCAGCCAACCCCGTTTTCATCAAAAAAGCAGAAAAAAATCGATTTAAAGGGTTCCGATGAGCTTGAAGTTTTCGGCAAAGTATGATAAAGCGGCCTATGAAGTCGAAAAACCTTCGACAAAAGCGGCATATTTTACTCTCAAAGCCGAACACGGCTGCCGTCGCAAATATACACGGTTGCCGTTGCAAATATACATGGCTCCCGTCAGTCTGCCGGTATCACTGCGGTAATCTGAAAGCTGACGCCTTTTGCGGCTATGTTCAGATTCAGATTATCCGAGGCTGTTACGGGGGATACATTTACATGGGGAGTAGTGGTAAGGAGCCGGCGCCAGTCCCCGGGGAAGCTGCTCTTGTCCGGGAATCCCAGCTGGGCCATGTATGCGAATATGTTGTCTTCGCGTTCGAAGGCAAATCTAATGATGTTGTATTTTCCCGGATCGACCGGTATGGTAATGTTGATGTCGACCTGGTCGGTAAAGCCTGAAATTACCGAGTTTACATCAAAAGGTGTATTTTTTCTGGTACAGAGTTTTTCTATGTCTTCGCTGTAATTCATGGTCAGAATCACGTATGCGGGGGATTTATCCGCGTTCAGCTTTATGACGGAATAATATTTATTCTCGTAAATCAGGGATCCTTTAAGTCTACTCAGGATACAGTACGCATAAAATGCGGGCTTTGGAATAACAGATGACGTGTAGCACGACAGGATGCCTTTAAGAGTGCGGTCCGGGTCGCCCTGATCCCTGAGCCGGCATGGAATGGGCTGCGAGGTTCCCCAGAATCTGTTGAAGATATGGTGAAATGCCGCAACCGAATCAGCGCCGTAAAATCCTCCTGCCGGTGCAGAGGTCTCTGTGAATGCAGCGGCGGGAAATCCACCTCTGTTTATTTCTCCGGCTATGCGGGTCAGTTCATCCTGAGGCTCGTTTTTCGCACCGGATACTGTTACCGCTTCCGGCCTGAGAGCCTCAAGGGCGTTCCACAGCCTGTGACCCATAACATCCACATCTTCGGGAGTCACTATCAGATGCAGCCTGTGATTTATGTCCATAACGGGCTCAACTGAAGGATCCACAGAAAGAGATATCTGATGATAGCCGGAAATGAGAGTGTTGGGATTCTGTCCTTCCAGAACGGACAGATATCGCTGAAGTCTCGGTATTATTACGCTTTCCGGCGGGATCTTCACCTCAGGCATATTCTCACTGCTGAGAATGTGCTTTTTTAATTTCTCCCTGTGTTCCGAAGGAGAAGTGTGGAACCATTTCCTGAAGTATTTTTCATAGTATGCCGTGGTGGAAAAACCTGCGCTGCGTGCAACTGCACTGATTTTGTCATCCGTCTCCAGAAGTTGTATCTCAGAGCTTTCCACTCTCGCAAAGCACAGAAACTCCTGAAAGCTTATTCCCATGTAATCCTTTATGAGATGAGAAATGTAATATGAGCTGAGATGCTCGCCTGCGGCTATATCGTCAAGGGTTATTCTGCCGGAGTGATTGGCGTATATGTAAGTTATTATCCGGCTGATTCTGCCGATGATAATCGGGTCGTCGCTGCCGGAATTCACGACAGTGTCTCCGTCAAAGGCGAAAAGATTGAACCATTTGTTTATGTACTCTATTACATCTACCATGAGGAGAGTGCATTTACTCTTGTAGTTGAAGCTTCGGCGACAGTAGTTCAGGAGAATCTGCAGCATCATGTACCTTAAGTTGTCAAGGCGGGTGTTTCCTTCATCCCTGGTGTACGTCCTGAAGCATGCAAGGGGCAGGGAGGGAAAATATCTGGTGAAAAACCAGTTGCTTACCTGTATGACGGCGACCAGATTGCGTTCCTCTGTATGCAGAAGACCGTGAACTTCATGACCGCTGTTTATGAAAATATCGCCTTCTTTAAGGGTATAGGTGTAATAGCCGTTTTTCAGAAGTATTGTTCCTCTGAGAACGTACACAAATTCAATATCCTGATGATAGTGGACGGGGTACTCGTCAACTTCGAATATTCTTATGTTTATGGGAAAATCATCCTCATATGCAGTTCTTTCAAATAACATTTCCTGTGCCTTTTGTCCTTTCTGTCTGATTATAGCCCCATATACATTATAGCAAATAAATAGATTTTTATAGCAAAGAAATTATTGTTTCGGTCCGGTGATAATTATACAATACACTACGGAAAGAATCAATATTTTGATAATTTTGTTTTCGACCGGAGGCCGCTGAATCGGTGGGCCGGTCGAAGCGTTAAGCCCCGTACGAGGAGGGAACGCCTGTGAAAGACGAAAAAAAGCAGATTGAAAAGATAATGCTCCCGGACGGTACATATGCGCCGAGACTGGGGCAGGGTACATGGAAAATGGGAGAGGATGACGAGAAGTTTCTGAGAGAAGTGGAGGGATTGAGATACGGAATCAGTGCCGGTCTGAATCTCATAGACACGGCGGAAATGTACGGCGACGGAAAAGCGGAAAATGTGGTGGGGAATGCCATAAGGGAATTTAAAAGAGAGGATCTTTTTCTTCTCAGCAAGGTGTACCCGCAGAACGCCAACAGGAATCACATTTACAGCAGCCTGGACTGCTCATTGAAGCTTATGGAAACGGATTACCTCGATCTCTACCTGCTTCACTGGAGGGAGGACGCCGACCTGTCGGAGGTGGTCTACTGCATGGAAGACCTTAAGGACAAAGGCAGAATAAAGAGATGGGGAGTATCCAATTTCGATGTTGCTGACCTGGAGGATCTCTGGAAGGTGCCGGACGGCGACAGATGCTGTGTAAATCAGGTTTTATATAACCTGGGAAGCCGCGGAATAGAGTATGACCTGCTGCCGTGGCAGAGAGATAAGGGACTTCCGATTATGGCCTACGGTCCGGCCGGACGTGCGGGAGATCTGGTGACTCAGGACGGCGTGTCAAAGGCGTCTCTTATGACAGATGAGAACGTGGCCGCCGTGGCAAAAAAGCACGGGGCTTCAATAGTACAGATTCTGCTGGCCTTTGTGCTCAGACAGAAAGATATAATCGCTATTCCTAAGGCGGTGGGAAAAAACCATATAGATGAGAACATTGCCGCAGCCTGTATAAAGCTGACGGAGGAGGACATGGAAATGCTCTCTGCATCGTTCCCGCCGCCTGAAGATAAAGTTCCGATGGAAAAATATTGACGAGAGAGGGAGGTAGAAATGTTAAACGAAAGAATAAGCCGTATGCGGGAAAAACTCTGGGATACCAGACCGTGTATAACCGCGGAGAGACTGGTGCTTGCGACAGAGGCATACAAGCAGTTTGCCGGAGAAGTGCCTCCGATTTTCAGAGCAAAAGTAACGGAGCACGTCATGGAAAACATGACCACGCTGATTATGGACGATGAGCTGATAGTCGGGACGGCTACTGACAGATACAGAGGAGCCAATCTGTTTCCGGAATTTCAGTCCAGTTCATGGTACATAAGCGACATAGACGATTTTCCGGTAAGAAGCAAGGACCCTTATGACATCACACCAGAGGATAGGGAAAAGATTCTTGAGACCCTTCCTTACTGGGAGGGAAAATCCATGGAAGATCTTTCGAAGAAGGTAATACCGCCTCATATCAGGGAATGCATGTCAGACGATATTATCACTGTAGGTCTTACCAATGGAGTTTCCGGCGAGACTGTCTGCGATCATGACAAGCTTCTTCGTGTAGGGCTCAGAGGATACATTGACGAGTGCAAGGCGAACATAGAAAAGACTATTCCGAAGTGCAAGGAAGATCAGGAAAAGATAAATTACTGGACAGCATGCATAATACAGAGCGAAGCGCTCATTACATATGCACACAGAATGGCTGATGAGGCTGAAAGACAGGCATCGGAATGCAGTGATGAGAAGAGAAAAAAGGAGCTTCTCACCATAGCCGAAAACTGCAGAACAGTCCCGGAAAATCCTCCTGAAAATTTCTGGCAGGCTCTTCAGCTGCTCTGGTTCGTGCACGTGTACTTTCACATTGAGGTCTGCACAACGGCATGCAGCTTCGGACGCTTTGACCAGTACATGTGGCCGTTTTACAGGAAAACCGTTGTAGAAGAAAAGGCTATGACGGAGGAAGAGGCCATGGAAGTGCTGGAGTGCTTCTACCTGAAGTGCTGTGAAGTGTATGAAGTTCGTGACAAATGGTATGCAACATCCTTTGCGGGATACCCTATGTGGGAAATTCTCACCGTAGGCGGTCAGACTCCTGACGGTAAGGACGCCACGAATCCGCTTTCATACGTATGCCTTGAAGCTGCCAATCAGTTGAAGACGACTCAGCCGGTTATGGCAGTGAGAGTCTGGGAAGGCACGCCTCAGAATCTTATAGATCTGGGATGCAGAATGATTCAGGACGGTCAGGCAAATCCGGGATTCTTCAACGATGAAACGGCCATAAAGATGGCTCTCGGCAAAGGATGCACCATGGAAGAAGCCAGAGACTGGAACATCATAGGGTGTATCCAGCCGGGCCCTGGCGGCGGAGGAACTGACGGTTCCCCTGATGCCGGATATGTGAACATGGGCAAGATGATAGAGTTCGTGCTTCATAACGGTGTGGATCCGGAGACCGGAAAGCTTATGGGACTGCAGACCGGAGATCCGAGAGAATTCAAGGACATAGAGGAATTCAAGGATGCGCTGAAGAAGCAGATAATCCATCACTATGAACTGATTAAGGAAGGCTACGACATCATGCAGAGCATTCACATGATAAAGTATCCTGTAATATTTGCTTCTATGGTTACAAAAGGCTGCGTAGAGAGAGGAAAATCGGTTCAGGAAGGTGGGGCTAACTATTCCACAGCAGGCCTTTACATCACGGGAGCAGCCAACCTGGCGGATTCTATTGCCGCTATTGAAAAGTGTGTATTTGAAGATAAAGATATCACCATGGACGAGCTTATCAGGGCTCTCGATACCAACTTTGAAGGAAATGAGAGAATGAGACAGCTTCTCCTCAACAAGCCGGAGAAGTTCGGTAATGACTGCGAGCACGTAGACGGCATTTACAGAGAGATGATGCACTTCATCGCGGATACAGTTCAGCAGTGGCCGGACGCAAGAGGCGGAAGATACTCCTTCAATGTTCATTCTCAGACCGTAAATGTTTCTCACGGAATGGTATGCGGGGCTACTCCTGACGGAAGAAAGGCCGGAGAGCCGTTCTGTGATAACGCCTCCCCGATGATGGGAAGAGATGTAAGCGGACCTACGGCAACGGTAAAATCTGTTGCATCAATGGATCAGGCCGATTTCCACGATGGAGCTCTCTTCAACCTGAGATTTGACCCTAAAGGTGTTGAGGGAGAAAAGGGACTTCAGAGAATAGAAGGCGTAATTAAGACCTTCTTTGATCACGGCGGAGAGCACATTCAGATTAACGTTGTCGATACAGACACCCTGAAGGACGCACAGATAAATCCTGAAAAGCACAAGGGACTGATGGTCCGCGTTGCAGGCTATATGGCTTACTTCACCGAGCTTGACAAGAGCGCACAGGACACCATCATATACAGAACAGCACATTTTGAAAAGGATGCATAGGATATGAGCGAAGCGATAACTGCACTGGTAGGAAGCATACAGAAGTTTTCAACGGAGGACGGGCCGGGGATAAGGACTACGGTCTTTCTTAAAGGCTGCCCGTTGAACTGTGTCTGGTGCCACAACCCGGAGCTCATAGATTTTTCGCAGCAGATAATCAGAATGCCTAACAGCTGCATAAAATGCGGCTACTGCCTGACTCACTGTCCGCAGAAAGCCATATTTGTGGACAGCGAGGACAGGATAGATATCGACAGGAAGCTGTGCAGCATGTGCATGGAGTGCATAGCCATGTGTTACGCTCAGGCTCTTAAACCGGTGGCAAAGGCTATGACTGTGGACGAAGTAATGTACGAGGTGCAGCAGGACAGGACTTTCTACGAGAACACCGGAGGAGGCATGACCATAAGCGGAGGAGAAATGCTTTCTCAGTATGAGTTCGTGTCAGAGCTTGTAGAGGATGCGGAAAAGCTTGGCATAAGAGTGTGCCTGGATACGTCCGGATACGGAAACGGCGAGCAGCTCATGGAGCTTGCATCAAGGAAAAACGTGGAAGGCATTCTCTACGATATGAAGGCCATAGATACGGATGTCCACAAAAAGTGTACGGGACACGGAAACGAGATAATCCTTTCAAATCTCAGGACTCTTGCGGAAAACGACGAAACCAGAAGCAAGATTCAGATGAGGATGCCTCTGGTGAAAGGGCTGAATGATTCTTGGGACATGATGGAAAGAACGCTGGACTTTTACAGGGAAAACGGTATCACAAAGCTTACGCTTCTGCCGTATCACAGCCTCGGTGTGTCGAAGGAGCGAAATGTCGGCGGAAAACAGGAGACTTTTTCCCCTCCGGATGACGAGTATGTGGACAGGATAAAGGAGTTTTTCGAAAAGGAAGGCGATATGAGCGTAGAAATACTTGGCAGACTATGATTCAGCTACTGATAAATGCTATGGAATGAAAGGAGATTCCAGATGAGCGATAGTAAAAATAAAAACGGAAATGAAAAACTTCACAGAGGGTTAAAGGGAAGACACCTTCAGATGATAGCCATAGGCGGCTCCATAGGAACCGGACTGTTCCTGGCAATGGGAGGAACTATCAAGGATGCAGGTCCCGGCGGAGCCATGGTGGCATACATGATAATGGGAGTGGTGGTTTACTGCATGATGACAGCTCTGGGAGAAATGGCAACCAGATTTCCTGTTCCGGGAGCGTTTACGGCATATGCAAACAGATTCGTTGACAAAGCCTGGGGATTTACCAACGGATGGTCCTACTGGTTCGGTTCGTCCATGACTGTAGCAGCGGAGCTTGTTGCAGGCGCAATTATTATTAAGTACTGGTTCCCGGGAACCAGCTCGACGCTGTGGGCAATGCTTTTCCTGGCGGTTCTCCTGGCTCTTAACCTGTTTACGGTAAAGGGTTTCGGCGAAGGAGAATTCTGGTTTGCCAGCATAAAGGTCGTAGTAACGGTAATATTCCTCGTAGTAGGAGTTCTCATGATAGTGGGAATAATGAATTCCGGAACCGATGCAGGATTTCACAACTGGGTTCTGGACGGAGGAGATGCCGGAAAGGCTCCGTTCGTAAACGGCATAGGCGGAATCGTAGGAGTGCTTATGGTAGCGGCGTTTTCTTTCTCCAATACGGAACTTGTAGGTCTTTCTGCAGCTGAATCGGAAAACCCGGAGAAGGACGTTCCGAAAGCAGTTCACACCGTTTTCTGGAGACTTATGATATTTTATCTGGGAACGATATTCGTTGTTGCGACCCTCATACCGTTTACTGAGCCTTCGCTCCTCGATGCGGCTGAGGACAACGTGGCGGCATCGCCGTTTACCATCATATTCAGAAATGCAGGATTTGCGGCGGCTGCATCTCTTATGAACGCAGTAATTCTCACGTCGGTACTTTCCTGCGGCAATTCGTCCATGTACGCCGCATCCAGAACTATGCAGCACATGGCGGAAAGCGGAGACGCGCCTAAATTCTTTGCAAAGATAAGCAGACACGGTGTTCCGGTAAGATCGGTTCTTCTCACCGCAGCCATAGCCGCTACAGCCTTTGTTGCATCCCTTATAGGAGACGGTGTTGCATATACGGCGGCGTATTACCTCTGCGGAATCGCAGGAGTTTACAACTGGCTGACCATAAGCGTGGCACACTACAGATTCAGAAAGGGATGGATAAAGCAGGGTCATACCCTTGACGAGCTCGGCTATAAATCGCCGTTCTATCCTTACGGTTCCTGGTTCTGCATCATCGTTTGCATAATCGTATGCTTCGGAGCAAACTGGTGGGTATTCACGGACTTCAACTGGTTTGATTTCCTCACCTGCTATGCAATCATACCTATCTCTATCATAATTTTCTTCATTTACAAGAAGAAAAAGGGTACGGTATGGGTAAAGTACGAGGATATGGACATGTCACAGCCTGAGGACATGGAGGAAGCGAGAAAGCACATGTCCGGCATGGAATAAAATATTCAGGTAAAAGAAATAACCCCGCAACGACCACCGCGGGGTTATTTCTCTATCAGGGGATTTATTGGCCGAATATCCACGGCAAAAGCTAAAATCTGAGGGACAGACACGTCAGACTGCCGTCGATTTTGCTGAATTCCTTCGTATCTATGAGCTTAACAGGATAACCGAGTTCTTCTATGATTTTCCGGGTTTTCGGAAAGCCGTCCGGAACGAGAACGGTGCCGTTGATATACAGACTGTTGATGGCATAAAGCTCGTCTTCATCAATAACGTATCTGTTAAAGTCTTTAAATGCCGGTTCCTTATTCATGATTTCGGTTACCAGCATGTTGTTGTTCTCCAGATAAATGGCAAAATCTTTAAGGTGCAGACCTTCGGTAACAGGCACGGTAGATGACGTATAACCGAATCCTGTAACGATTTCGTTAAACTGTCGTGCGCCTTCTTCGTTGGTGCGTCCGGAAAGGCCTACGAAAAAGTGATCGCCTGCACGCATTACATCGCCGCCTTCCATGGTGCCGGGAGCTTCTATACGGAAAATCTGAGAATCATCGTAGAACTTCCTGATTGTATCCAGGATTTCGACTTTTTCTCCGTTTCTGGAGTCGGTTTTCGGGTTCGTTATAACCGCGCATCGCTCCATTACTACGGCAGGGTCTTCCACGAAGCAGGAGTCAGGGTATCTTTCGTCGGCTTCCAGAACGGTGACGTCAAGTCCAAGTGACTTCAGGGCATCCACATACTTTCCGTGCTGCTCCAGAGCTTTATCGTAATCCGGTCTGCCGTCGCAGAACTGTCCGGTGGATATTCCGTCTACAAGGGCTCTGCATGGCTTTCTGGTTATAGCTTTGGTAAACATTTTTGCTTCACCTCCAAAATATTGTTGCACTTGCTTATCGCATATAATATATTATATATTAAAAGATGTCAATATTTTCACTAAAAATCGTGATTACGTGAAAAAGTCCAGAGGAGGGATCAGCATGCTTGTTAAAGATGAATTCGCTATGAAAGAAGAAACGTGGTGCGGGCTGAACAGAACGCAGATGAACGAGGAAGATGCAGATGTTGTTGTCTTTGGAATTCCGTATGACGGCGGCGTAAGCTACCGGGGCGGAGCTGCTGAGGCTCCGGAAACTTTGAGGGCAAATACCCTCTGTTCGACTCCGTGTACTGAGAGACTCAGCTATTTTGAAGGCCTTAATGTTGTAGACGGTGGAGACTTCAAGGGCGGAAGCAGAAATGCTCTGTTTTCTGAAATTGAGAACTATGTGGCTGGGCTTGTAAGAAATGGCGTGCGCTTTACCATGGTAGGCGGAGATCACTCTGTGACCATTCCGGTGGAACGGGGCATCGACAGAGGTCTTGATGAAGAGTTCGGAATAATACACATAGACGCCCACATGGATCTGTGTGACGATATGGACGGAGACAGGCTGTCACACGGAAGTACGGAGAGAAGAGCTCTTGAGCTTGAAAATGTCGGTTCTCTCGATAACCTGTACTTTATAGGTATAAGGTCAATCGAGCCTGACGAGTTTGCTTTTTACAAAGAAAACAATATCCGGGTGAAAACGGCATACGACTGTTATAAAGAGGGAATAGAAGCCGTTGCTGACGACTGTATCGGGAAGATGAAGAAATTCGGAAAAGTCTACATCACATTCGATATAGACGCTCTGGATCCGGGTTATGCAGCAGGAACAGGAACACCTCAGTTCGGTGGCCTGACGCCGAGGATGGCGCTCACCCTTCTGGAGAAACTGTTTACAGAGCTGAATATCATCGGATTCGACGTGGTAGAGATAGCTCCTTCTCTTGATCCTTCTCTTGCAGCCATGTACGCAGGAAGAAAAATAATCACAGAGGGCTGGGGATACTGGGCCGACGAGATAGGTAAGCTGGTAAGAAAATAAACATGGGTGAAATGTCGTTCACACACTGTGTTGTGAAAGGATGGTAACCGGTCACTTCAGATACTATGTCCCGTATAAATTGGGGTGTCCGAAAAAAGACCGCCGGCAGAATTAAAGTGTTGTATAAATTCTGTTGGCGGTCTTTTGCGATCATAGTGTCTATCAACACTTTTTGTCCTATAACCCGTTATCGGCTTACGGCTGCAAGGCCGCATGTCAGCTTTTTTTATTGTCTTTTTCAAGAAGTTCGTATTCCACGTAGTCGGGTTGCCAATGGGTCCCTGATATGTAATGAAAGAGACCGTCTTTATCTCTGTCCCGGAAAAGTTTAACTATTTCTTTATGTTCACCGTTTGTCCTGCGCAGCACCTCCTGGGCTTTGGAAGGAGTTTCTTTCGTATAGTTGGTGTTAAGAAGCTTGTTCTTAAGAGAGGCTATAGTGGAGATAAGCACTGAGTTTCCGCATTTATTAATATAAACCTGGTGAAACATCTTCTGCTGCTTCTGATACATTTCGAAATTGCAGGATTCTATGGCGATATTCATGCTGTCAGTGTAGAACTCCATATCCTTCAAGTCACTTTCTGAAAGACGTTCGCACGCCATACCGGCGGCAGCTCCGTCCAAAAGGCCTATAACACCGTAGAGTTCTTCCAGTTCTTCCGCGGAAAGGGAACGGACTATAAATCCTTTTCTTGAATTATTGGTGAGAATTCCCTCTGAAGCCAGCTGGATAAGTGCTTCCCGTACGGGCGTCCTGCTTATGTTAAGCTCCTCGCAAATTATTTTTTCATCTATTTTCTCTTCGGGGAGCAGGTTACCGTCGTGAATCTGCTCTGCTATGTATTCATACACATGATCCTTTAGAGTCATAAATCTGTTCATAAAATAATCCCTCCGTTTTTTGTATTGACAATATTTTAACACGACACAGTCCATAATTCAATTATCGCAAAAATTTAAATTCTGAAAAACTTATTGACAAAATATAAAATATATAGTATATTGAATATAATATTTTTCAGGAATGTGGATTTGCCTGAACTCGTAAATTTCTTCAAGGAGGAAAAGACCGATGAAAAAGTTTAACAACGTAATTGTAAGAAGGCCGTGTAAAGCCATGGTTGAGGGAATCACCTCCAATCCTGAGTTGGGAAAGCCTGATTACGAGCTTGCTCTGAAGGAGCACGACGATTACATCGAGGCGTTAAAGCAGTGCGGCGTAGAGGTGACTGTTTTAGAGGCGGATGAAAGATACCCGGATTCGTGCTTCGTGGAGGATCCTGCACTTATCACTAAGAACTGCGCAATTATAACCAATCCGGGCGCTGAATCCAGAAACGGAGAAAAAGATGAGATTATCGGCGCAGTAAAAAAGTTCTTCAAAGATGAGGATATCGAGTACATCAAGTCTCCGGGAACCCTCGAAGGCGGAGACGTCATGATGGTGGGAGATCACTTCTATGTAGGAAGATCTGCCAGAACCAATGAGGAAGGAATTAGACAGCTTACCGAAATTCTGGAAAGACACGGAATGACATGCTCTGAGGTGAAGCTGGAAAAGGTTCTTCACCTTAAGACGGGTGTAAATTACCTCGAAAATAACAATATGCTCGTATCCGGAGAGTTCATCACAAAGCCTGAGTTCCAGAAATACAATCTTACTGTTATCCCGGAAGAGGAAGCATATGCTGCCAACTGTATCTGGGTTAACGATACGGTAATCGTTCCGGAAGGATATCCTGCAGTGCTGAAGGCGGTTCAGGATCTGGGATATAAGACGCTTACAGTTGATACCTCAGAGTTCAGAAAACTGGACGGAGGACTCAGCTGTCTGTCTCTGAGATTTTAATTAAAAGATAAGGGAGGTAACTTTCAATGAATTACGGATGTCAGTCTATGACAGGCAAAATAGAGGCTATCCTCATAAAAAGGCCTGAGGAAGCGTTTATCAGCCAGGAAAATTTAAATGCGAACTGGAAAAAGTTTAACTATTTCGGATGCCCGGACTATGAAAAGGTAATCGAAGAGTATAACGAATTTGAGAAGTTTATTAAAGAAAACATTCCTGATGTTTACTACCTTAAGCAGGATGACAGAGCGGGCCTTGATTCCATTTACGCCCACGATCCTCTCAAAGTGACGAAAAAGGGAGCAATATATTTTCCTATGGGAAAAGAGCTCAGAGGAAGAGAACGCGAGGCCACACGCGAGTATCTGGAAAGTATCGGAATACCTACGCTGGGAGAGATTAAGGCTCCGGGCAAGATGGAAGGCGGAGACGTGCTCTGGATAGACGAAAAGACGGTTGCCATCGGAAGAGGATACAGAACAAACGATGAAGGAATCCGTCAGTTCAAGGAACTTACAAAGGACATAATCGACGAGTATATAATCGTTCCTATGCCTCACGGAGACGGCGAGGACTGCTGCCTCCACCTCATGAGCATCATCAGCTTCGTGGATACTGACAAAGCTGTAGTTTATTCGAAGTACATGCCGGTATTCTTCAGAGAATACCTTATAGAAAAGGGAATCACGTTAATTGAGTGCGGAGATGAAGAGTATGATTACCTGGGAACCAACGTTCTGTGCGTTGCACCGGGTAAGTGTATAACAATCGCCGGAAATCCTGAAATCACAGCCAAGATGAGGGATGCCGGCATAGATGTTACTACTTATGAAGGAAAGGAACTTTCATACAGAGGAACGGGCGGTCCAACCTGTCTGACCTGCCCGCTTTACAGAATTTAGTTCTTTTGCCTGCAAGGAAAGGAAAAAATTATGCCGACTCTGAACGATAAGAAAAAGAAATTCCAGTTTCCGAGCAGCTCTCTGATGCTGTTCATACTTACAGCTATAGTAGCCCTGCTCACATGGGTAGTTCCGGCAGGAACCTACGACATGGCTCTCGATGAGGCTACCGGATATGAAACGGTAGTGCAGGGAAGCTACCACTACGTTGAGCAGACCCCTGTAAATCTGTTCAGACTGTTTGTAGCTATTCAGGAAGGCTTCATAGACGGCGCCCAGATTATATTCCTTATCCTTTTCGGATATTTCTGGGTTTATGAAGTACTCGCTTCCGGAGCATTCACAGCGATGATTAATAAGCTCCTTAACAGTAGAATCAGAGACAGCAAGCTCTTCGTTCCAATCGTAATGATAGTGTTTGCACTGGCCGGCTCTACCTATGGAGAGATGGAGACAGTCTACGGACTTCTTCCTATATTCGTGGCTCTGGCCATCGCAATGGGATATGACGCCATAGTCGGAATATGCATGTCTGGTATGGCTGTGGCAGTAGGTTTCGCATCAGCTACTACCAACCCGTTCACCATAGGTATTGCCCAGGCTTTCGCAGATCTTCCTGTTTTTTCGGGACTCGCCTTAAGATGGTGTGTATTCGTAGTATTCGTTACGGCAGCCATAATATTCGTAATGAGATATGCCAACAAGGTAAAGAAAGACCCGACAAAGAGCCTGGTATACGGCATGGATTTCTCAGCTTTCAAGGTTGAGAGAGATGAAAATATGGAATTCACTACGAGACATAAGATTATCATGTGCGGTATGGTAGTAACCATCTTATGTATCGTATACGGCTCCCTGAAGCTTGGATGGTTCATAAACGAGATGTCCGGAGTGTTTATCATTTCCGGTATAATCAATGCGTTTATCGCTAAGAGAGGACCTGAGCAAATCTGTAAGGACCTGATTCAGGCCGTATCCGAGATGTCTATGGCGGTCGTAGTAGTAGGTCTTTCCAGAACCATACTCATCATCATGACTCACGGACAGATTATACACACTGTAATCTACGCAATGAGTTCTCTCATGGAAGGACTTCCTACCTGGGCTACCGCTGAAATCATGCTGGTAATCCAGAATATAATCAACTTCTTCATTCCATCAGGCTCCGGACAGGCCACAGCCATTATGCCTATAATGGTTCCGCTGGCAGACCTGACAGAGGTAAACAGACAGGTTGCCGTACTGGCATATCAGTTCGGAGACGGATTCTCCAACCTGATCTGGCCTACAGCAAGCTGCGCTATACTCTGCGGTATTGCCAAGGTTCCTCTCGGAAAGTGGTACAGATTCTTCACACCGCTGTTCGGTATATTCTTCATACTGGAAGCAATATTCATCTTCATAGCAGTACAGATTAACTACGGTCCATTCTAGTATCTGTAAGACGACGTATGTAACAGGCCGGAGGGATTTTCCCTCCGGTGTGTGTTTAGGAGGAGAAAATGATGTCTGAAAAGGAATTAAAGATAAAGGCGTTTGAAAAAGCGGCAGAACATTTAAAGGAAGCTCTGGAGCTTAATGATTATATGGCGGAAAACCCTGAGCTGGGAAGTCACGAATTCAACAGCTCAAAGGCCATGGTGGAGCTTCTGAGAAAGCACGGTATCGAGACCGAATATCCGTTTGCCGGAATGGCTACGGCATACAAGGGAGTTATAAACCCTCAGTATAAGAGGCGGGTGGCGGTTCTGGCGGAGTACGATGCGCTTAAGGGAATAGGACACGCCTGCGGGCACTGTGCAAGCGGAAGCGCCAGCGTACTCACCGCTCTGGCGTTTAACGACATGAAAGATGATATAGACTTCGGAGTGGACATAATAGGAACTCCTGACGAGGAAATAGAAGGCTGCAAGGGCATAATGGCCGATAACGGTGTATTCGACGGCTACGACTTTGCAATTATGGTTCACATGGGCCCTGTAAACTGCGCAAAGGTCGACTTCATAGCTCTGGACGGAATAGGAATCAAGTTCCACGGCGCACCTGCCCATGCGGCTGCTGCTCCGACAAAGGGCAGGAATGCGCTTAACGCTGCAAGACTCTTTTTCGACGCCACCGATATGATGAGGCAACATATTTTGCAAGAAGCGAGAATGCATGGTATAATCAAGCAGGGCGGAGAAGCATCTAATGTTGTCCCCGACCTTACGGAGATTGAATTCATCACCAGAGCTCCGAGAAGAGCGGATCTTAACGGAATAACCGAATGGGTGAAGGACTGCGCCAGAGCCGCTGCAATGGCTACTAAGACCGAGCTGGAATTATTCCCGGTAGGCATACCGTTCCACGATCTTTATGTAAGCGGACTGCGTCAGAAGGTTATGGATGAGACCTTTGATGAGCTTGGAATGGAATACGACGATACGGCGGGAATGACAGGTTCATCGGACATCGGCAATGTGGACTACGTGTGTCCGGCTTTCCATCCTATGGCCGGAATCGGTGTCGAACAGGGATGCCATACTCATGAATTTGCTGAAGCCATGACCGGCGAGACCACCCACAGGGCCATAGAGGATTCTGCAAAATTCATGCTGACTTTGATAATCAGGCTCTACAGCAACGAGGAGCTTCTCGAACGTATAAAGGCCGAACACAGAGAATACAGAGGACTTTAGATATGATTGAACTGAAAGACCAGATAAAAGAAATTCTTTACGGATATGTTGCCTGCAGAAGTATTACCGAAACTGCGGGAGAAAAATCCGCAGAGGCATACTTCCTCGACTATTTCGGAAAGCAGGAATACTTTAAGAAACACCCTGAACTTTACGGAGCATATCCGATAGAGGAGGATCATCTTAACAGGGCGGCAGTTTTTGCCATGGTCAGAGGCGAAGGAGACGACGCCATCGTTATGATTCACCATAACGACGTGGTAGGAGTAGAGGATTTTAAACTTCTCGGAGACCTGGCCTTTTCCCCTGATGAGCTTAATGAAGCTCTTGCGGAGATAAGCGATACGTTTGCGGACGAGGCGAGAGCCGACTATGAAAGCGGAGATTACCTCTTCGGAAGGGGAACCTGTGATATGAAGGGCGGAGGCTCCATAGAGATGGCTCTTTTAAGCCACTACGCACAGGATCCCGAATTCAGGGGCAATGTCATAGTCCTGGGTGTTCCCGATGAAGAAAACCTGTCGGCGGGGATGAGAGCAGGCGTTAAGCTTCTCGCCGAACTTAAGGATAAATACGGACTCAATTACAGGCTGATGATAAATACAGAGCCTCATCAGAGAAAGGACCCGGAAAAAGGAGTTTTCTCCTTCGGCTCCATAGGTAAGCTCATGCCGTTCGTATATATACGCGGTTCCCTGGCTCATGCGGGCAAAGTGTTTGAAGGTATCAATCCGACCAACATAATGGCGGAAATCGTCAGAAGAACGGAGTCCAACACGGATCTTTCGGATGTTGTCGGCTTTGAGGCGGCACCGCCGCCTACGTGGCTGTATCTCAGAGAAAATAAAGAGGCTTATGACGTATCCATGCCCCTTACCATAAGAGGATGTCTGAGCGTGCTTACTCTGTCAAGCATGCCGGGTGAATTTATGGAGAGGTTTAAGGGGATATGCCATGACTCCTTCCAGACTGTCGTGGACGATCTTAACAGAAGCTATGAGAAATTCCGCAAAGCGTGCAACAAAGAGTTTGTTCCTCTTCCGTGGAAGGCTAAGGTCGTGGATTTTGGTCAGCTTTATGAAGAGGCAAGAGCCGGTCACGGCGAGGAGTTCGAACGGAAATACAGAGATAAGCTCGATGAAATCAGGCATAATCTGGACGCCGGTGAGGAATCGCTGATTATGGCCAATTTCGACCTGGTTGACTGGGTATATAACTATATCGACGATCTGTCTCCGAGAATCGTGACGGGGCTTATGCCTCCTTATTATCCTCACGTGGCAAACTGCTTCGGATTCGAGGCTGAAAGACCGGAAATTGCGGAACTCTACGAAAAGCTAAATGCGTTCACAGAGAAGACGTATGGGCAGACATACGTAAAAGAGTATTATTATACGGGCATATCCGACCTCAGCTATTCGGGAATACGCGGAAGTGAAAAGCTGGAAGATGATCTGTCGAAGAATATGCCGTTCTTCGGAGGCATATACGATCTTCCTCTCAGCGATATAGAGAAGATTTCCATGCCGTGTGTGAATATAGGGCCGTGGGGAAAGGATTTTCATAAACTTACGGAGAGAGTTCTCAAAGAGGATCTCTATGTGAGAACACCTGAAATTCTGAATTACGCAGTAAAGATGATACTTGGGGAGCAGAATGAAAGAATACACCTTCGAAAACTGTAACGGAAGCGTTTCGCTGCTGGAGCTTCTTCGTGAAGAAGGGGCCGCTGTAAGCGCCGAATGCGGGGGCAGGGGCACCTGCGGCAAGTGTATAGTGTATCTTAATGAGGAGCAGGTCAGGGCCTGCTCCGTTTTTCCTCGGGGAAAGATAAAGGTTGCGGTGCCGGAAACGCAGGAGGTTATCGTAGCGGAGGGACTGTCCCCGGAAACGGAAAAAAACGGTTCGGATAAGAATTTCAGACGCGCTGATTATGCTGTATGCGTAGATCTGGGGACGACCACCATAGCCGGGGCTTTAGTTGACATAAATACTAAATCCGTTATTTCACAGGCGACCGGCGTGAACAGCCAGAGAATTTTCGGCGCTGACGTTATAACGAGACTGGAAGCGTGTGAAAACGGAAGAAGAGACGAACTTAAAAACGCGGTCCGCCGTGACGTGGATAAAATAAAACGGGAACTTCTGAAGGATACCGCAGCCGAGAACACGGACGTACCTGTATATATTGCCGGAAATACGGTGATGACCCATATCTTTGCAGGCATGGAAACCGCAGGACTTGCGCGTGCGCCGTACAGTCCGGCGGATACCGGTTTTATAAAGACGGACGGGTTTGTTCTTCTGCCTGCCGTAAGCGCCTTTGTGGGCGGAGACGTTCTCATCGGCATGATTGCTTCGGGCGCCTTTGACACTGGGGAAGTGACGGCCTTTATTGACATTGGAACCAACGGAGAAATTGCAGTGGGCAACAGAGATAGAATATACGCTGCAGGAACTGCAGCGGGGCCGGCTCTGGAGGGCGGAAAAATCTCCTGCGGAGGACCTGCCCGAATCGGCGCGGTTTCAGCTGTCGATATGGCGGGGCGGCTTGTCGACGTTAAAACTATAGGAAACGGCAGGCCCGAATGTATATGCGGCTCCGGAATAATCGAAGGGGTGTATGAGATGCTGAAAAACGGAATCATAGACGTGAACGGAAATATGCTCGACGAGTATGGAGGCGTCTTCAGACTTTGTCAGAACGTCGATATTACACAGGATGACATAAGACAGGTTCAGCTTGCCAAAGGCGCTGTAAGAGCCGGACTTGAAACGCTGCTCGATGTTTCGGGATTTTCTTCGTCAGATGTAAAGAAGGTGTATGTTGCCGGAGGATTCGGAAGAAATCTGAACGTGCGGAAAGCATGCGGCATAGGACTTATAAATCCGGAATTTACGGGCAGAACAGTGCTTCCGGGAAACACGTCTTTACTCGGTGCGGTAAAGTATGCCTGCGGTGATATCACGGACAGAATGATTGAAGATATGAAGGAAAAAATCAGCGTCATAAACCTGGCTGACTCAGATAAGTTCAGCGAGGCATTTATACGCTGCATGAATTTTTAAGAATGCAATAAGTCTCCGGATGCCGGCTTTAAACTGAACCGCAATCCGGAGACTTTTACAATCAGCTAAATTATGTGAATGTAGCTTTCGAGTTCTTTCTCGAATTCCACTCTGTGGTGTTTGGTGTAGATTCCAGGCAGACCGCCGGTGTGAAGCATTACGACGTTCTCACCTTTTTTAATCTTGCCTTCTTTAACCATTTCGCATATTCCGGCAAATGTTTTTCCGGTGTAGCATGGATCCAGGATGATTGCCTCCCGGCGTCCCATGTAATAGATTGCTTCGCGGACTTCTTTTACAGGGTTGTTGTATGCGCCTCTGTCGTAGTCGCTTGTTACGTCAAAATCGTCAGGCCCCATCTCTTCCTTAAGTCCGTAGAATGCTTTAATCCTCTCATAGTACTCTGCGGCGTAGTTCTTAAGGCCGCCGTCTTTAGGGGAAATCCCTATTCCCGTAAGTCTGAACGGAAGATTTTCAAGGCGCTGTCCTACTGCAAGTCCCATATAGGTTCCGAAACTTCCGACTGTGGAAACCACTCTGGTATCCTCAAGTCCCATTTCCTTAATCTGGTCTGCCAGCTCCAGAGCACAGTCGTAATAGCCCAGCATTCCGATTTCGTTGGAACCGCCGGTAGGGATGAAGTAAACCTTTTCTCCTTTTGCTTCCCATTCCTCGGTTACCTTCTTTACGGCTTCGGCTTCGACTTCTGAATCCGGACGGGAGCCGTCGCTCTTTACGAGATAAACGGGGCAGCCCATAATGCCGTCGAGAAGAAGATTGGCTGAAATTTCACCTGGGTACGGGTCTACAGCTACGATAGCGGCCTTCATGCCGTGTTTGGTGGCAACTGCAGCTGTAAGCCTGCCGTGATTGGTCTGTGCGCCTCCTACGGTCAGCAGCATGGTTGCGCCTTTATTTTTAGCGTCTTTAAGCAGGTATTCCAGCTTTCTCAGCTTGTTTCCGCCGACACCCAGACATGTCAGATCGTCTCTCTTAAGATAGAGATTGATTCCCAGATCCTCAGAAACATTCTTCATGTAGTCAATCGGTGTGGGAAGATGGAGAAAACTGCATTTCTCATGGCCTAAAATCATGTTGTACCTCCTGGTTATATGTTTTTTCGTCAACAATTTCAGTATGGTTTCATTTTAGCACAAATTCTTTAAAATGGTGAATAATTATGTTAGAATATTTCACGTAAATTTCAGACGTAAAAGTATCTGACAACGGAGGGTGATTTATGTTCGGTGTATTAGCCAATTTTGTGGGTGTAATAATAGGTTCTGCAGCAGGGCTTCTTGCAAAGAAGGCAATTCCTGATTCCTGGAGCGATGTGATAATGAAGGGAATCGGTCTGTGCACTTTATATATAGGATTTTCGGGCGCTCTCGCCGGTGAGAACACCATAATACTCATCATATCCATGGTGGCAGGCGCCATTATCGGAGAAGGACTTAAAATCGAAGAGAGATTTGACGGCTTTGCGTACAGGGTGGAGGAGAAATTCAAAGGCGGTAACTTTGCCAAAGGATTTATAACAGCAAGCCTTCTCATGTGCGTCGGAGCCATGTCAATAGTCGGCGCTCTCGATGCGGGGATAAAGGGTGATAATACGCTTCTTCTGACAAAGACTGTAATGGATTTCATTTCAGCCATAGTTCTGTCCGCATCTCTGGGCATGGGTGTTATATTTGCGTGTATAACGGTTCTGGTGCTGGAAGGCGGCATCGTTCTGATTGCAGATGCGGCATCGCCGTTCCTAACAGACTGGGTAATAAACGAGATGAGCTGCGCAGGTTCGGTCCTCATAGTGGCTTTGGGACTGAATCTCGTTCTTGACACGAAGCTTAAGATACTGAACTACATGCCGGCCATGTTTCTTCCGCTTCTGCTCTGTCCGCTTTTTAATGCGGCGGGACTGTCCTGACGGAGAGCGGTATGAGAGAGATGAATCTGACCGAAGGCCCTGTGTTCGGCAGGCTTATTTGGTTTTCTCTTCCCATGATTGCGGGGAATCTCCTTCAGCAGGTATATAACCTGGTGGATACCCTGGTGGTCGGAAGGTTTATAGGGCCGGATGCTCTGGCGGCCGTAGGGTCTTCATATACACTGATGACATTTATAACATCGGTCATCATCGGCCTTTGCATGGGAAGCGGGGCGTTTTTTTCCGCCGATTACGGAGCAGGGAACAGAAAGAGGCTGAAAGAGGATGTATGGCACTCCTTCTGGTTCATTTTCCTTGTTACTGCTGCAATATATGCCGTTGTATATCCGGGAACAGAATGGATTCTTGCGGTTCTCCAGACTCCGGACCGCATTTTTGACATGACCCGGGAATATGTCACAGTGATTTTCGCCGGTCTGATATTCGTGTTTTTATATAATTTCTTTGCGTTTTTACTCAGAGGAATGGGGAATTCCGTAGTTCCTCTGATATTTCTGGGTATTTCATCGGTCATAAATATCGTTCTGGATCTGTGGTTCGTGGCAGGACTTTCCATGGGCGTAAGCGGAGCCGCATGGGCGACGGTTATAGCTCAGGCTGTGAGCGGTCTGGGAATTGGAATATACTCTTTCGTAAAAGTTTCCGAACTGAGATTCAGCCCGGAAGACATGAAGTTTTCCGCAGCGAGGCTGAAAGAAACTGCGGTAAATGATTTTGCGACGGGCATACAGCAGTCGGTTATGAATTTCGGAATACTGATGATACAGGGCCTGGTGAACAGCTTCGGTACGACGGTAATGGCGGCTTTTGCCGCAGCGGTTAAAATAGATACCGTCGCATACATGCCTTCACAGGAATTCGGCAATGCGTACTCGCTCTTCGTTTCTCAGAACTACGGAGCCGGAAAGCCGGACAGAATCAGAGAGGGAACCCGTATCGCGCTGATAACATCGGCTGTTTTTTCCGTTGCCGTTTCGGCCGTTATCTTCCTCTCGGCGGACAGCCTGATGTCGATATTTGTCGATGGAAGTGAACATGAAATCATATCCGAAGGCGTCAGGTACCTGCGCATAGAAGGATCCATGTACATTGGAATAGGCGTTCTATTCCTCTGGTACGGCTATTACAGAGGCACAGGGAGACCCCACATATCGCTTATACTTACCGTCATTTCTCTCGGAACAAGAGTTGTCCTTTCATACGCGCTGGCGCCCGGCACGTCTTTAGGCGTCACTGCGATATGGGCTTCGATTCCGGTGGGATGGGTTCTGGCGGACATAGCGGGGGCGTGGATTTACAGGAGAAAGAGGTAAGGTGATAAAATGCGGAAAAAGCTTGCAGTAGTTGCAACTGAAAAAGATTATGCAGATTTTCTTAAAGGCAATATAGAAAAGTATCTCGGAAAGTATGCCGACTTTTTCTCGTACTCCGTGGACGAGATGAACCGAAAAGGAGTGCTTGATGAAGACTATGTGCTGATTTCGGCTTTTAACATTTTTCAGGATGCCAGGAAAATGATAAGTCCCGGTTCTGAAATAATAGTGCTCTCTTTTGCACTTAATAAAAAGCAGATGGAAAGAATAAATATGGTTCCGAAAGGAACCAGAGCGCTGCTGGTAAATTTTGATAACAGGTCATGCATGCATACAATCACAAGTCTTTACGATGCCGGTTATCGCGATGTTGAACTTATTCCATACTGCGGTGAAGAGGAGTATGATCACAGTATAAAGCTTGCCATAACCCCTAATGAAGCTCATCTTGTACCAAATGGGATAGAGACTGTAATAAACGTCGGTGAAAGTTCCGTTTCGATGAACAGTCTGTATGAGATTGCGGACAAACTCGGAGTCTACGAGGAGTTTTCATCCGGGGAAGCCGCTGAGGCAAGAAAAGAGTACTATTACATCAATTCCGGACTGGACAGGCTTTTTGCGGAAAAAATCAGTGTGACAGATAAATTGAGTACATTGATAAGGCTGATGAAGGAGGGTATAGTGATCACCGATGTCTTCGGCAAAATATACCTCAGTAATGAAAAAGCAGATCTCATACTTAAACGTGACATGGCGAATTTAAACGGTGTTTATATTGAAGAACTTCTGCCGGGGATAATACTGGACACAAAAAAAGAAAAGATAATAAAAACGGGGGACAGGAATGTAATCGCTGAAGCTGTAGACATAATTTCTCAGAACAGAATTGCCGGATATATAGTAACGCTTACAGATTTCGAGGAAATGGAAGAAAAGCAGCATGGAATAAGAGCAAAGATTGCAGGCAGCAGCCATGTTGCAAAATACACATTTGATGATGTTATTGGCCACAGCGATGCGATAATAAGAGCTGTAAACGAAGCCAGAAGATTTGCAGGGTCGGATTCCTCAGTTCTGATAACCGGAGAAAGCGGAACAGGAAAAGAAATGTTTGCGCAGAGTATCCATAATGCTTCATCCAGAAGCAGATATAATTTTGTGGCGGTAAACTGTGCCGCAATACCGGAAAATCTGCTGGAAAGCGAGATGTTCGGTTATGAAGAAGGATCCTTTACCGGCGCAAGAAAAGGAGGGAAAACGGGGCTTTTTGAGCTGGCTCATCGCGGTACCATTTTTCTGGATGAAATAGGAGAAATGCCTTTGCAGCTCCAGTCAAAGCTTCTCAGGGTACTTGAAGAGAGAAAGGTGAGAAGAATAGGCTCCGATAAGAATATCGATATCGATGTCAGAGTTATTGCAGCTACGAATAAAAACATTCATCAGCTGATGCTTGACGGCTCTTTCAGGGAGGATCTGTATTACAGACTTAACGTTTTGCCGCTTGCGGTGCCGAGCCTGCGGGAAAGAAAGGACGATATAGAGGAACTGTTTTATCATCTTGCAAAGGATATGCATAGCGATATTAAGCTCAGGTCCGATGCAGTGGATTTGATAATGACACATTCCTGGCCCGGAAACGTCAGAGAGCTGAGGAATGTTACAGAATATCTGACAAATCAGAATAAGGTTGAGATAGGTGCTGAGGATTTCAAATGGGTCGAATCTGCAAGGGATGCCGAAGAAAAAAGGATTGAATCGAAAAGGACTGCAGGAGATGCGGGGGATAAGGAAAAGTTTCAGTTCATGTTAACTGAAGGGAATAATATCGAATATGTGTTTTTTCTGCTTGAAACGATGAAGAAACTGGCAGATAAGAAAGAACGATACGGCAGAAAAAGACTGGAGGAACTTCTGACTGAGGGAGGGGTTATCTGCTCCGAGGGTGAAATAAGATCCATGCTCGTCAAGCTTACGCATGGAGGATATGTAAGAACTCTAAAAGGCAGGGGAGGAAGCGAAATCACGAGGAAGGGAATTGAACTGCTCGATTTTATAAGGGAATTCAGAGAAACAGGGCTATTAGGCTAAATGAATGCCTAATAGCCCTGTTTCTCCGAGAAAATTATAAGTAAAAAGCCAAAAAAAGCTGAAATTCCATTGGCATGCATTTTGCTTGTCTTTATATTGAAAATTCCGGAATATCAAATTACTGTCATTGAACTTATGATTGGAGGAAAAGGATGAAAGACATTTTACTGAGCGTAGATGCATTTTTCGCCAATATACTTCCTATAGGCGATATACTGTGGGTCTTCCCTCAAAATTTTGAGTGGTATGCCAACATTCCAGTTATTGGAAACATTCCGTTTGCCATATGGCTTCTTGTCGGTATGGGTATATGGTTTACCTTTAAGACAAGGGGCGTTCAGTTCAGATACTTTAAGAGAGGAATACAGGTACTTGCAAAGAAGAAAAAGGGAGATGTCGGCGTAAGTCCCCTGGCGGCTTTTATGCTGAGTACTGCTATGAGAGTAGGACCGGGAAATATTACAGGTGTAACCGGCGCCGTTGCAATTGGCGGCCCGGGAGCTGTGTTCTGGATGTGGGTGTCAGGATTATTTGGAATGGCAAGTTCGTTTATAGAATCTACACTTTCTCAGATTTTTAAGGAAAAAGACGGAGATGAGTTCGTAGGAGGACTTCCTTACTACGGCAGAAAGCTTCTCGGAAACAGGAAGTGGGTAGGAACGGTTTTAGCTGTGATGTTTATAGGTTATTCCATGCTCAGCATTCCTATTCAGACATTCCACGTTTTCACTGCAAGCGGGACTGGAATAGGGGTGCTTACCGGAACTCCTGCGGGGAGGACGTCACCGCTTTACTACGGTCTGGCCATTGTTTTAATCGTAGGTATCATTGTTACAGTCTTTGGCGGAATAAAGCGTGTAACGGCTGTTACAGATAAGATGGTTCCGGTTATGGCCGTACTTTATTCGGCGATTATTATCGTTCTTCTCATCGTAAATATAAAGCGTTTTCCAATGTTTATAGAAACTGTATTTGTAGGGGCGTTCAAGCCGCAGGCAATATTCGGCGGAGGCTTTGGTGTCGTACTTTCACAGGGTATTAGAAGAGGTCTTCTTTCAAACGAGGCCGGCCAGGGAACGAATACCATGTCCGCAGCTGTTTCTGAACAGGATCACCCTTGTGAACAGGGATTCGTACAGGCAATCGGAGTATTTCTCGATACGCTGATTATATGTACGTTAACCGGTTTCGTAGTATGCAGCGCAAGTCTTTGGAATGTCGCTTCATCGGGGTGGGATACTCTTAAGAATTCGACAATAGACTTATATCTGGAGTCGATTAAAGCTCTGGTGCCCGGAACGGCTGCGGATGGCGTGATTGCATTTTTTATCTGCGTCTGCTATGCTCTGTTCGCATTTACAACGCTCCTCGGTCTTGTATCATTTGCGGTAATTGCAGGAACGAGAATTACCAAATCAAAGGCATGCATTACCGTAGTTCGTGTGCTTGGAACTGTGGTATTTGTACCGATAGGAACTTTGTGCGTACTTGCAGGCCTTGAGCTTAACAACATCTGGTATCTTACAGATTTAATAAACATTTTCATGGTATTTGTGAACGCACCAATCATACTGTACGGAAGCAGATACGTATATAAAGCGCTTAAGGGATATGTAAGCAGCGGAGGACGAAGATTTGTATCGTCGGAAATAGGTGTAGAGAGTGAAATCTGGACAGAAGAAGCCAGAGCAGAAGCGGAAAAACAGTAAGGAGGAACCATCTATGCACACGTTAAAATGGCCGGATGGTAAACGCTGTGCCGTAATGTTCAGCTTCGACGTAGACGGCGATACCACCTGGGAAAACGGAAACAGGGGACTGCCTAACGGCGACAGGTATCTGAGATCACTGTCTGTAGGTCAGTACGGACCTAAGAGGTGTGTGGACAGGATACTGGACAAGCTCGATGAGTACGGAGTAAAGGCTACATTCTTTGTTCCGGGACTGACGGCAGAAAGATATCCGGAGCTCATAAAGAAGATAGACGAAAAGGGACATGAAATAGGACATCACGGTTATGCTCACGAGAGATTTGCCGGAAAGACTGTGGAAGAGCAGATAGAGATAATCGAAAAGACCCAGAGAATTTTCAAAGAACTCATAGGACACGAGGTAAGAGGTTTCAGGACGCCTTCCGGAGACTGGGCCGTAGAGACGCCTAAACTTCTCTATGAAAGAGGAATAGATTATTCCAGCTCCATGAGAGGTGATGACAGGCCGTACAGAACAGTAATAGACGGCCGTGAAACCGATATGATTGAGATCCCGACAAAGTGGGAAGTGGATGACTACGTTGCAATGGCGTACAATATGTACCCTGCGGAGCCGTGTGGTCAGGACAGAATATCGTGCTACAGAAAGGTGGAAGATAATTTTCTCAGGGAATTCAGGGGTCATTACAGATACGAGCTCTGTATATCGTTTATGAGCCATCCTCAGGTGATAGGCACTCCGGGAAAGATAAAAATACTCGATACCCTGCTCAGAGAAATAACATCGAAGGAAGATGTATGGGTGGCTACAGGATGTGAAATAGCAGACTGGTACCGCGATCTGACGAGAGAGGAGGCCTCAAGATGATGGACAGACCTGTATGGCCGGGCGGAAAGAAGTGCGCTGCGGCAGTTACGGTAAACTTGAATGCGGAACTCTTCTGGCTGGCTCTCGATCCTGAATGTGAGATGATGCCTAAGACCCTGTCGCTGGGACAGTACGGAATGACAAGAGGTCTGGACAGGATACTGGAAGCGCTGGAAAGCCGCGGGCTGAAAGGTACATTCTTTGTACCGGGATGGGTATGCGAGAGATACGGCGGCCAGATACGCGATATAGCCGAAAGAGGACACGAAATAGCATCCCTGGGATACGGCAATGAAAACATGGCCTTGTATACTCGTGAAGAGCAGAGAGGTCTTTTGGAAAAATCCTTGAAATCAATCAGAGAATGCTGTAATGTAGTTCCTGAGGGATTCAGGGCTCCGGACGGGGAGCTTACGGAAGAAACTCTTGAAATTGCAGCAGAACTGGGATTCACTTATTCCAGCAGCCTTCACGATGATGACAGACCATACACCAGAAAAGCGGGAAACACGACCATAGTGGAAATTCCGATTCACTGGGATAATTACGATCTGCCGTATTTCGCATTTAACTATCATCCCGCATTTCCGGCGGGACAGGGCAGAATAATGTCATATGAAGGCGCGCTCAGCAACTGGATCGACTATTTTGACGGATGCAGAGAATACGGGCTCTGTTATGTATTTCAGACAGACCCCGCAGCATCCGGCTCTCCGGGAAGAATAGAACTTTTCGAGGAGCTTCTGGATCACATAATATCGTTCGATGACGTCTGGACGGCCACGTGCGGTGAGATTCAGCGTTATTATATAGGTAACAGATTATACAGATAACAGGAGGTAGATTATGGCTAGCTTATGGGGAGGAAGATTCTCCAAGGAGATGGACGATCTGGTAAAGGAGTTCAATGCGTCCATTGGTTTTGACAAGAGAATGTATAAAAACGACATAGACGGAAGCATTGCTCACGTAACTATGCTTGCCGACTGCGGAATAGTAAGCAGAGAAGATAAAGATGCCATTGTAAGGGGTCTTGAAAAGATAAAGGCAGGCGTCGAAAGCGGTGAGATTCAGTTTACCGTTGAAGACGAGGATATACATATGGGTGTGGAGAGCAGACTTATCGACGAAATAGGCGAGGCCGGAAAGAGACTTCACACAGCCAGAAGCCGAAACGACCAGTGCCAGGTTGATACCCGTATGTATCTCAGAGATGAAATCGATGAAATCCTTGAGAGGCTTTATTATCTGGAATCTGTAATACTGGACAAGGCTGAAAAGTATGCAGACAGCATAACGGTGGGCTTTACCCATATGCAGCATGCACAGCCTGTAACCATAGGTTTCATCTTCATGGCATATTTCCAGATGTTAAGACGTGATATTGAAAGACTTAAGGACACCAGAAAGAGGACGAACCTCTGTCCGCTGGGAGCGTGCGCCCTTGCAGGAACCACCCTTCCTACCGACAGGCATCAGACCGCGGAGCTTCTCGGATTTGACGCACCTACGGAAAATGCCATGGACAGCGTAAGTGACAGAGATTACAGCCTTGAGTTTTTAAGCGACGCTTCAATATCCATGATGCACCTTTCCAGATGGGCAGAAGAATTCGTATGGTGGAATTCACAGGAATTCTCTTTCATCGATATAGACGACAGCTACTGCACGGGAAGCAGCATAATGCCGCAGAAGAAAAACCCGGATATTGCTGAACTTCTGAGGGGAAAGTGCGGAAGAGTGTACGGTGACCTTATGCAGCTTCTGACTGTAATGAAGGGAACGCCTCTTGCGTTTAACAAGGACTTCCAGGAGGATAAGGAAAGTCTGTTCGACGCCGTAGACACGTGGAAGGCGAGCATTCAGATCTTTGCTCATATGCTGGAGAACACAGAGTTCAGAATGGACAGGATAAAGGCTCAGATGTCGAAGGGATTCCTTAACGCCACGGATATAGCCGAGCATATGGTTAAGGCGGGAATACCTTTCAGAGAGGCCCATTCCATAGTGGGAAGGATGGTAAAGCTCTGCGAGACAAAAGGATGCGAGCTTGAAGATCTTACAGATGAGGAACTGTCATCAGTGGATTCCAGAATTTCCAAAGAAGTTCTCGGGGATATTTCAATTGAGGCCTGCGTGGAAGGCAGAAAGTCGTTCGGCGGAACGGCGCCTTCCGAGGTAAGACGACAGATTGAAGTCGGAAGAAACTGGCTTAACAGTCAGGCCGAATAGTGGTATAGTAGAAAGAAACTGCAGGTTTTGTCCCTGCGGGATGAAAGGACGAATTATACATGGATAAAAAGGAACTTGCACTTAAGAAACATGCCGAATGGAGAGGAAAGCTTTCCGTAGAGACAAAGGCGCCTATAACCAACAGAGAGGAGCTTGCCATAGCGTATACTCCCGGAGTTGCCGAGCCGTGTCTCGAAATACAGAAGGACGAATCTCTGGCATATACGTATACCGGCAAGGGAAACACGGTGGCGGTAATTACCGACGGGACTGCGGTTTTAGGTCTCGGAGACATAGGACCTTCTGCGGGCATGCCTGTAATGGAGGGAAAATGCGCCCTGTTTAAGACCTTTGCGGGAATAGATGCGGTTCCAATCTGTGTAGATACCAAAGATCCCGAGGAGATAATAAGGACCGTAAGGAATATTTCAAAGAGCTTCGGGGGTATAAATCTGGAGGATATAAGCGCTCCCAGGTGCTTTGAGATAGAAAGAAGACTTATTGAAGAGTGCGATATACCCGTATTTCACGACGATCAGCACGGAACTGCCATAATTACATGCGCAGGTCTTCTTAACGCTTTGAAACTTACGGGAAGAAAGCTGGGAAACCTGAAAATCGCAATAAGCGGCGCGGGTTCAGCCGGAATCTCCATCGCAAAGATGATACTGAGAATGGGCTTCGGAGACATTATTCTCTGCGGAAGCAGAGGTACAATCTACGACGGGGCTCCTTACAATAATCCGGAGCAGCAGAAGATGGCACAGGTGACAAATAAAGAAAATGTCATCGGAACTCTCGCCGATGCCATGAAAGGAGCCGATATACTCATAGGTGTGTCTAAACCGGGAGTTGTGACGCAGGACATGATTCGCTCCATGGCTGAAAATCCTATTGTGTTTGTGATGGCGAATCCGGTTCCTGAAATAATGCCTGACCTTGCGAAGGAGGCCGGCGCCGCCGTGGTAGGAACGGGCAGGTCGGATTTCCCTAACCAGGTCAACAACGTTCTGGCCTTTCCGGGGATATTCAGAGGCGCTCTCGATGCCAGGGCACGAAGGATTACCGAGGAAATGAAAGAGGCTGCGGCAAGAGCCATAGCCTCGTGTATTCCGGAAGATAAGCTTTCCGCAGACTATGTGCTGCCGGATGCCTTCGAT
The DNA here is from genome assembly GCA_019113145.1 of Candidatus Avanaerovorax faecigallinarum. Classification (GTDB taxonomy): domain Bacteria; phylum Bacillota; class Clostridia; order Peptostreptococcales; family Anaerovoracaceae; genus Avanaerovorax; species Avanaerovorax faecigallinarum. The sequence continues at coordinate 3,309 of DXHZ01000016.1, read as the reverse complement.
CCGAATGTGGTAAAGAGCGTTGCGGACGCTGTGATGAAGGTGGCGGAAGAAGACCGCTGCTAAAGCCTGCAGCCCTGAACGGAGCCGCGACGGCGCATTTCCCCGTCGATTCCGTTTAGTATGGTGCGCTTTCTGTAGCTCCAGGCAGGGGATACGAGAAGTTTTCTGGGAACGTCTCCCGTAAGCCTGTGGATAACCACATCGGGAGGAATTATTTCCAGAATATCGCATACGAAATTTATATATTCATCCGGACTTTTAAACGAAACGAAGTCCGGATATTTTTTTTCCAGAGCGGTACCCTTTATAACGTTGAGAAGGTGAAGCTTAAGCCCCCATATACCTTTTCCACATACGTATCTCACCGATTCAATCATATCATCTCTGCTTTCTCCGGGAAGCCCTAAAATCAGGTGAACTACGGTTCTGATGCCGCGGCTCTTAAGCTCATTTACTGCTCTGTCAAAGACGTCAAGTGAGTAGCACCGGTTTATCTCCTCGGCCGTTTTTTCGTGAACGGTCTGAAGCCCCAGCTCCACCCACATGAAACGATTTTCGTTTATCTCTGAGAGAAGTTCGAGAACGTCCTCAGGAAGACAGTCGGGGCGGGTCGCTATGGCGATGCCCTCAATCAGTGGGTTGGAAAGGACTTTTTCGTATTTTTCCCTGAGCTCATCTACGGGAGCATACGTGTTGGTGTGATTCTGAAAATAGGCGAGATATCCTGCGTCAGGCCATTTTTCAGAGAGAAGCTCTATCTGCCCGTCTATGTCCGATGCAAACTCGCCGCTTCCGGAATCTGAGCAGAAGATACAGCCGCCGGTTCCTGCGGTTCCGTCTCGGTTGGGACAGGTAAAACCGCCGTCTATGGAAAGCTTTATCATCTTTTTCCCGAACTCTTCCCTCAGATATACGTTCAGCGGGTAGTATGACTTGGGAGTGTTTCCCGACATATATATTCTCGTATCGTTTTCTTTCATAATCTGTATAGTTTCTCCTTTTGACGTGCAAAATGATTTTACATTAAACCTGATGGTTTTACAATACTGCAGAAATGAAGACAGCTGTAATATTTTACTTGCCTTTAGCAGAGGGAAAATGTATACTTACAGGGTATGTTTTTGAATCAGTTAAGTCAGGATACAGGTTATATGAAAACGAGAAAAGAAATGAAAAAGCTGGGCAGGGCTTCTCTGAAGAAACACTACGCCATTTTCGTGGCGGCCTGCCTTATAGCCTCCTTTATCGGCGCCGAGTTCGCCGGATCTCTGGGCTTTTCCAAAGCACAGACGACGGAGCAGGCCGTTACGCAGTTTGAAAACGATGTGACTGGAAAAGAAAGTCAGATTAAAACCGATATGGGCGGAGTAACATGGACTGACGTTATGATAACCATAGCAGAAAAGGGTACCGAGGCGGGACGTGAAATGACTGCCGAGACAGAGGCTGAGGAAATACAGGCTTCCGAAACTGGTAACCCTGTTTTCGGGCGCACCAGAGGGGTGCTTTCCGGCGTTGTCAACCAGTTCACTTCGGGTTCGATCATAGTTACCCTGGTTGCGTCGGCGGCTCAGATAACGGGTTCTGAAAACCTGGGCATACTGCTGCTTATCGTTCTCGGAGCGCTCATCGCATTCGGGTTCTGGTTCTTCGTTACCAACGTATTCAGGGTCGTGACGAGAAGAGTATTCCTCGAGGGTATGATATATGACAACGTGACCCCGCAGAGATTTACGTTTCTGCTGAGAGTGAAAAAGCTGTGCAGGGCGGCGTGGATCATGTTCGTAAAGTACGTGTATTACACCCTTTGGTGCCTGACCATAGCAGGCATTATCGTAAAGAGATATTCGTATTTCCTCGTACCTTACATAGTTGCGGAAAACCCGTCCATGACGGCCCGTCAGGCGATAACACTTTCCAGAAAGATGATGAACGGACACAAGTGGGAGTGTTTTAAGTTCGAGTTCACCTTTATCGGGTGGCAGATTCTCGGATATATTACACTGGGACTGTTAAACGTGCTCTACACCAACCCGTACAAGACGGCAGCTTTCACCAGGTATTACGCCGAGATGAGGGCTCTTGCAAAGGAAAAGGGCGTAGAGGGCTCCGAGCTTCTCAACGACAGATACCTTTACGAAAAGGCGGACAGGGACGTTATCGCGGCCGGATACTCCGACGTTATAAAGGTCATGGAGGAGCCGGCAGGAGAAATAAAGAGACTTACGGGCTGGAGAGGCTTTCTTGCCAACAACTTCGGCGTAATCATAATGCGCCGTCAGCAGGACAGAGAGTATGAGAGACAGCAGGCGGACTACGTTCGCATACACGATATGATTGACGATGTGCAGGGTCTTGCATATCCTGTGCGCTTCTATCCTATCGGTGAGGGAAGCAGGCGTATGCTGGTGCAGTCCCTCAACTACATGCGTCACTATACGGTATGGTCACTTATGGCGATATTCCTGACCATGTCCTTCGTGGGCTGGATGTGGGAAGTAAGCCTGCATCTTATCTCGGACGGTGTGTTCGTAAACCGCGGCGCGCTTCACGGCCCGTGGCTGCCAATCTACGGTACCGGTTCCATACTTATGCTGACAGTGCTGTACCGATTCCGCAGGAATCCGGTGCTGGAGTTCGTGTCAACCGTCGTGCTCTGCGGATTCCTGGAATACATGACATCGTGGGTTATGGAGATTGTAAATGACGGCACGAAATGGTGGGACTACAGCGGATACTTCCTCAATCTTAACGGAAGAATCTGTGCCGAGGGACTTCTGGTATTCGGAGTTGGCGGTCTCGCCATAGTATACATGATTGCTCCGATTATTGACGAGCTGCTGAGCCGTCTGAACGAAAAGAAAGTGGGAACCGTATGCGCGGTTCTGATGATAGCTTTTGCCGCAGATGCGGCCTACTCCCATTTCTATCCGAACACCGGTGAAGGCATCACCGATTACGGACAGGCAGAAGTGCAGGAAACAGGTTCACAGCAAGATGCGGCGGTAAATTAAATACATAAGGCAAAGTAAGCGCCCGGGAACAATCTTTTACGAAAAAAGACCCCGGCGCGCTCTTTTTTTTAGAGGGCTGTTATGGTATAATTTATTGATTAGTGAGCTTTGTTTCAGGAGGCGGAAAATGAAAGAAAAAAAGGCGGCAGGCTGGTGTTTCGGCATTGAGTGCGGCGGCAGCGACTGTCTTTCGGAATCATATATGAATGCGGGAAAGGAAAAGATGAGACCGTCTCTTCTTCTTCACAGCTGCTGCGGACCGTGCAGCACGTCGGTAATAGAGAGACTGGCTCCC
>DXHZ01000015.1 GCA_019113145.1 Candidatus Avanaerovorax faecigallinarum | reverse complement strand
CCACTACGACGTGGTTGACGTGGAGGAGTACGGAAGCCTGAAGGATTACGCCTTTGATCTGGACGAGATAAACGCAAGGATCAGCGAGCTTCCCATGGACGACGACAGCAGAAAAGACCTGGAAAGCGGAAAGTGGATTTTCGGAAGAGGCACTGCGGATATGAAGTTTGGCCACGCCCTCTGCATAGAGCTTATGAGGCATTTTGACGAGGAGACAAAGAAGGCCGCGGAGTCCGGGGACAGACCTCCTCTGAACGGCAACCTGCTCTACGTTGCGGTATGCGGTGAGGAAACCAACTCCGAAGGCATGCTTCAGGCCGTATCGTTTTTAAACGATTTTGAGAGAAAAAAGGGAGTCCACTACAAAGCCTTTCTCCTTACGGAGTGCTTCATGTCCGACGACCCGTCCCGGGACACCAACAAATACATACACTACGGCGCATCGGGCAAGGTTATGCCGATGTTCTTCTTTGCGGGAGAAGCGTGCCACGGAGCCGAGCCGTTTATGGGCATCGACCCGGATCTCATGGCCTGCGAGGTCTACAGGCGCATGCACCTGAATCCGGAGTTCTGCCAGACCAGTATGGGCGAGATTACTCCGCCTCCCGTGTGCCTCAGCTTCAGAGATATGAAGCCTACCTACTCGGTTTCAACGCCTCTTTATACAGCTTCCTACTATAACCTTGTGACGGTGAAGCTGAACCCGGCTGAGGTAATGGAAAAGCTTCTGCGGATAGCCCGTGAGGCCTTTGACGCGTCTAAAGATTTTGTCGAAGCAAAGGCGGCAGAATACAAAAAGACCACCGGCGCCGACCCCGTAGTATACGACGCCGAGACATGCGTTGTCACCTTCAGAGAACTCTACGAGCAGGCATGCGCAGATTTTGAGGGAGGAAAGGACGCCCTGGACAGACGAATCGGAGAGCTCGCAGAAGAGATGATTTCCGGGGGAGCAGAGATTCAGACCGTAAGCGTGCAGATAATAAAAACCGTTTATGAAGCCGTGAAAGCCAAAAAGCCGGCCATCGTGGTAGCCGTAATCCCGCCTTACTACCCTGACGTTTACATTCCCCGGGACGACAAGGACGCCGCGGAGCTTCTCGCAGCGTGCGGAAGAATCATAGACTACGCCGGCGAAAGATACGGCGAGACGCTTAAAATGAAGAATTACTTTATGGGAATTTCAGATATGTGCTACACCGGCCTTGCGGAGGGAATGAACTTCGATTCCCTGTTTGAGAATCTGGTGGGAATAGGCAGCATCTATCAGTTCCCGGAGGACGCTTTGAGAAAATTCCGCGTGCCCGGCATAGTGCTCGGCGGGTACGGAAAGGATTTTCATAAACACACGGAAAGGCTGGAAAAACACTACAACTTCGACGTTCTTCCGGACCTTTACGACAGGCTCATAAGGGACCTGCTGAAGTAGAAAATGACGGAGAGTTTTTGATTCTCCGTCATATTAAATAGGGAACAGAACTGTTTCCATTGAAACAGCAACATTTTGGGCTGTACTATTATGTGGCCAGCGTTCTTATAGCCGTCTTGTAGATATCTTTTGCAAGAAGAAAATCACTCATGAGCATATTCTCATTTGCCTGATGTTCAGTAAGCTCCCTGCCAGGCAGCATTGGTCCGAATGCTACCACATTTTTCATTGCCCGGGCATATGTACCGCCGCCAATCACCGACGGCCTGCTCATATCTCCGGTATGCTGCCGATATGCATCCAGAAGTTTTGTAATAACCGGGCCTTCAGCATCCATAAATATGCAAGGGACATCTGAAATCAGCTCTACATCAACATCCCCATATCCCTTTTCCTGAAGCTTGTCGCAAATTCCCATCAATATGTCCTCTATCCTATACGATACAGGATAACGAACATCTGTCGTAAGCACTATATTACTTCCTGCATCTCGTACAAGGCCAAAATTGTAGGTTATCTCTCCACTTTCAACATCACAAGCATAACCGCCAAGCTTCCTGCCATTATATTCCATATCTATGCAGTCTCTGAAAAAACCCGTCAGGCAGCAGTCGTTCACCGCTATAGACTTCATGAGAAGCGATATTGCATTTTTCCCGTCTTCGGGCGTGCTTCCGTGAGCTGATTTTCCTTTTACACAAATACTCTTCAACTTGCTGTCATTATCATAGTATTCAGCGTAGCACTGTGACGGAACCATGTTTACAGCTGTCCCGCCATTGATACTTTTGAAGCATGTTTTGGCTTTCTCAAATGTAAACGTGATTTTAGCCATCCCTTTTTCACCACAGATAGCAGGAAAATCCGCATCTGGAGTAAAACCGAAATCAACCGGCTCTTCAGTTCCCCTATAATACTCCATGTCATCCCAACTGCCGCTCTCCTCTGCAAGTCCGAATATTATGCGCACTCTTCTGTTAAAAACACGGCCTTCATCTATAAGTTCTTTCACCGCATGAATTACAGCCACAGCAGGTCCTTTGTCATCCGTGACGCCTCTGCCATATATTCGCCCATTTTCTATGTGAAGAGCAAACGGATCCGTTTTCCACCCTTCTCCGGCAGGCACAACATCAAGGTGAACCAATATGCCCATTAGCTCTTCTCCTTGCCCCGCTTCGGCATATCCTATCATGTTATTGCAGTTCTTTGTCCTTAATCCGTATCTGCTGCAGATTGACAGCGCTTCTTCAAGAACCCGTTTACACCCCTGCCCGAACGGTTCATCAGGACTGTTCGTTCTATTACAAACGCTTTCTATCGAAATCAGCTGCTCCAAATCTTTTAACAAGTTGCTCATCTCAGTAAATCTCCAAATTCGTTCCTGCTATCTTTTAAAAGGCCTATACTTGAAGTCAAACCCGAAGTGTTCCGGTCCAAAGCATTTCAGTCCTTCCTCTGTAGTCCAGATTTCAGGAGCAGGCAGCGCCAGTACTGTCATCCGCTGCCCTACTTCAAAGTTAGGGGTCGTAAGTGGTTTTCCATTTTCTCCTATCATGCAAATAAGATCCGGTGCAATAACATCAACTTCTTCGTTTCTGTAAGAAACTATGTTCTCGTTTTTGAGCCATATCCTATACTTTTCACCACTATACACGCCTTCTCCGTCAAGATGAATTTCACCGAAATTAAAACCATCCCTGGTCTCCCATGGGAAATTCGTTACAGTTCCGCGAAATACCACCTTGCCGTCGTTTGCAGATGCAATGGCCTCAGCTACATCCCCACCTGCATCATTTGTCTCTCTGAGCAGCCTTCCTATATTTTCCGCATAAGTTATCATATCCGGAATCAGAGCATTCTTAATTACCTTACCTACATTTACATGATCCGCTACTCCAACCATGTTGTCACTTGCTACAGCAATAGCTCTTACAATTTCCTCAGCCCTGAAATCATTCTGTACGTTCTGGATTACAATTTTTTCGCCAAACTTAGTAGCAACCCCCATAGGATAAATCGGAACATCTTTTACGAAATACGTAGAATGCTGAAGCTCAGGCACTGACCTTCCTGCCGGATCAGCATCTATAATCGGAACTCCCTTTTCAATAGCTGCATGCAGAGCCTCTGCCGTGTTCGCCCCACCAAGTTCTGTAGATCCCACTGCATATATTTTCTTGCCAAGATGTGATTCTAAAGCTTCCAGCGCCAAAACAGAAGATGCCTTTTCAGATATCTCAAGTCCGTCAAACTTTGGATTTTTACCTTCCGCCGAAGGCGCTCCACATCCGTAAGGAGTCGCAACCAGTGCATCATCCGGAAGTTCATCCAACTTTATAAGTTTGAGAGTCTCTCCTTTTTCAAAATGCTTCTGCATCATGGCAAGGCCATTCTCTAAAGGCCCTCCGCCGCCGGTTCCGAGTACTGCGCATCCATACAGTATGTCTATCATGTTCTGTTTGTTAAGTTCTCTCATTTTTTATCCTCCTTTTAAAATCATTTGCAATAACTGTTTCAACTCATCACGACTGCCGTCTCGCCATGTTCCTCGACGGCGACGGCATGAATTTTTCCAGAATAAGATATAAAAATGCCGCAACAACTATTCCAGAGAATTCGATATGTATCAGGAAATACGCTATGGCCGCGCTCACAATCCATGATATTACACCTGCCCAGTTCACATTATCCTGAGGTCTGAAATTTTCTCTCTTTCCACGCCCTACGATCCAATAATCGGCCATTATAACTCCACCGATAGGGCATACAACATATGACAGTAAACTCAAGGCATCCTCAATATGTCCCAGTATTCCGATATCGCAAAGAACAATCCCCAGAATTCCGGATATAAGGGTCGCTTCCCTTCTCCTGTTATCATTGAGTTTGAAAGCCATTACTATGCTAAGGCCTGCACTATATGCGTTCGTAGAGTTTGTAGTCCATGTTGCTATTACCATGGCCGCTACACCAAGTATAGGTAGTCCTACATCAATAAGTACCATGCTCACGTCATATTCTCCTGCAAGCTTCGTAAGAAGAATTCCCATTACAAGAGTAATCACTCCCATAGGAAAAACTCCGTAAAATACTGACTTTACCGTGTCTTTCCTGCTTTTCTGGAAACGGGTGTAATCTGCCGCTGTAATTGTACCTACTGCCGTAAAATTAAATGACAGTGCCACGCCACCCATAAACGTCATTGTCTGAGTGGTTTCTGTTGCTAATCCTTCTGTGCCATAAACTTTTAAAGCCAGATACATTCCATAAAGCATAATAACCATGAGTAAAGGGATTGAAATCTTATCAAGCTTCTCCAGAGCATTAACACCAAAAACTGCCGTCAACAGCATGATTACACCCCATACAGTTCCCGATACTATGACCGGAATGTGAACGCCAGTCATGGCTTCCATTCCGTTTGTGAACGCTTCCCCGCATACACCGTTCTGTATTCCGAACCACCCAATCATGTTAATTGCGAAAATAGCGCTTACAATAAATCTGGCACCCTTCTTGCCAAATCCGCTTTCACAGGCTGCGCATGACGGAATTCCAAGATCACATCCCATCATCCCTGTACCTATCATTCCCAGAACAACCACCAAATATCCCAGTGAACCTGAAATGATAGCCGGCCAGATTGGCATCGCTTCCGCCAGAAGTGCACCCAGAAGAAATGCCGGAACACAGACGCATATTCCTGCTTGCACAAATGCTAACGATACCCAGTCTTTTCTTTCCTCTGCAGGTATTTCTTGCAGAGCAGTCGCTTCAACTTTTTTCTTTGATTTTTCCATCTTTTACGCAGTGCATGCGCACCTCCCTTCTATTATTTTGAAGTATGATAGCACAATTTTATTCTATATTCTTTAGGCCAATATAGTAAAAACAGCCATATTTATCGTGCATTCGCACAAAATTCTGTTGTTATATTTACTTTTTACGCGTTATAATACTCCCGAGTATACTATTCAGCTATAATTTCACGGAGGTAAAACATGAATGTCACCGTCAGAGATTGTCTAAATCTCCCTTCTCTTAGCCATGCAGAAATTATCGCCGGGAAAAACGGATTGGACAAAGTCGTTTCCTCGGTTTCAGTGCTTGAGTTCTTTGATTTCTATGAGTTGGATGTGTTCACTCCTAACGAAATTATTATTTCTGCATTTTACAGTATCAAAGATGATGTGGATAAGCAATGCGATGCGCTTCAAGATCTCTACGAAACCGGCGCAGTCGCCTTAATCTTATTTTACGTTGGCAAAATTGTTCAGTCTGTTGAAGAAAAGTTGATTAGACTTGCTGATCGCCTGGATTTCCCGCTGATTGTAATAAACAATGAATTTATGAGCGTCAAATATAGTGATGTTATTTCGGATGTTATGACTTCGGTCCTTAAAGACCAATCTACATCAGATGATTTTATCACTGTCACTTCAAACCGATTGAAACAGCTTCCAACAGAACTTCGCACCATGGAAAATCTGCTCAGTATAATGTCAAATCACTACAAATGCAACCTGCTTGTCACAGGCCCGTCAAAACTTTACTTTCAATCCGTATACAGGCCTTTTTCCATGGAAAACAATCCTGATTTTTACTATAGTTGCTTCCACAATGACTCTGCAGGCTACTGTCACAAGGAAGTCACTTTGGACAATTCGACAGTTTATGTCTATAAGGCTGAATTCTCAGGTGAAGACAACATACCGCTAACCCTGTATGCCTGCTGTAGAAATGATACTTTAACAAAGGACAATATAACTGATATGTGTGAATGCACCCGGTTGTATTCTACTGTCTGGGGTTATTCTCTTAATCTTAACAGCCCCGATACACTGCTCTCCCTCGTTTTAAAAACTGATGCAAATGCTGCGCGGCATTATATGCGCAATACCGCTCTTGATTTTTCAAGATTGCAGAGTCTTATAATTATATCTCCCGGCGATGGCGAAATAAACCGTTTGAAGAATAGTGTGCTTAATATTTTTGAGGAATATAAAAAATACTGTCTGGCTGATATTATCGACGGAGAAATTGTCATATTATCCAACCTCAGCCGCACTAACGAAATGTCAGAGAATCTTTTCAATGAGTTGCAGTCATTCACTGTAAACTACGATGAAAAAGCGACTTATTTCATGAATAGAAGTTCAAAAGATATCGAAGCCATAAAGCAGTTATACTATAATTACCGCAGGAGTCTTCCTGCTCTGCGAAAAATCTTTATAAATCGGCGAAACTGGGATGCTCACGATGTAACACTCTCGCAAGAAGTTACATCATTATCAGAGACCCAAAACCAGAAGACGGAATATCTTAACACAATTATCGATATGCTCAAAAACGACCGGAACAACCTTCTCAAAACTTTAGGCGTATACCTTATCGATTGTGATTCGGAGCTTAAACATACGGCAGATACAATGTTTTTGCACAGAAATACCGTTTTATACAGATTGGCCAGAATAAAACAGCTTACCAATACCGACTTCACATTAATGCCCGCAGCTTATGAATTTTATCTGGCAGCCGCTTTACATCGTTTTGAGAGTGGGCAGTAGATTTAATCAATTGCATTGAATTATTTTGTCTTTCTTCATTACAACGGAGGACACATCATGGAGAATCACAAAAGGAATATCGAAAAGCGGGAATAGCCGCCATCATGCTTATGAGCAGCCTTACCGTAATGGTGGGAAACGCCATAACCCCGGCCCTTCCCGAGCTGGGCGAGGTCTTCGGTCTCGGAAGCTTTGCGTCATGGCTGGTAACGGCTCCTGCATTGGGCGTAGTCGCCACCTCTATCCTGTTTGGAAAGCTAATAGACAGAACCGGCCCGTACAAAATCGGCGTTCTCGGGCTGCTTCTTTACGGAATTACCGGCGTCCTCGGAGCTTTTATGCCCAATGCAGCGCTGCTGTTTCTGGACCGCTTTATATTGGGCGCGGCCACTGCCGCCGTCATGAGCGCGGGAGTCACCCTTATCGCCGGCTTCTTCAAAGGCGAGATGCAGCTTAAGATACTGTCCCTTCAGGGAATGTCCATGGAATTCGGCGGAGTAATATTCCTCGGCGTCAGCGGATTTCTGGCGGACTACTCGTGGACGGCTCCGTTTTTCATATACGGAATGGGATTCCTGGCTTTGATTATGGTACTCGCCTTCGTTCCGGCTCTGGGACCTATTTCAAAGATGACGGAAAGCGGCGGCGATGAATCCGCCGTCAAAGGCGGCGTACCCCTTCCTCTCATTTTGCTCATAGCATTTCTGGGAATGCTCATGTTCTTCACGGCCATGGTTTCCCTGCCTATATACATGCAGAACTCTCTCGGCTACAGCCCGTCCTTTACCGGATACTACCTTGCGGTTCTGGATCTTATCGCAGTCCTGGCGGCAGGTTTTATGCCGAAAATCGTCGCCAGGTTCGGGGCCAAAGGCTGCCTTACCGCAGCTTTCGGGTGCTACTGTATCGCCTATCTGCTCTACTTTGCTTCCCCCGCAAAAATCGTACTGGGCCTTGCCGTAGTATTTATGGGTCTGGGCTTCGGCCTCTCAACGCCACTCTTCAACAGCCTTGTGGTCAGCAAAAGCACTGCGGAGAGGAAAGGCCTCAACGCCAGCCTCTGCACCATGGCCATGTTTTCGGGCCAGTTCCTTTCGGCCATGCTGGTCTCGTTCATAGCAGGACGCTCTCTGTTCGCAACAGCTGCGATAATGGCCGCCGTTATCGGGGTCTGCATCCTTCCTGTGCAGCGGCACTTTGACAAAAGGCGCTGAATCCCCGAGGCGGGTCAAGGCGATATTTTACAAAACAGCTACTGTTACGCAAAAAGGTCAAGGCTTCCGGGCATTACGCGCCTGAAATCCTTGACCTTTCGGTTATTTACGGCTGGAATTGTCAAGTTTCGCCTTGACACAATCCGCCATATCTTCAGTTTTGTCAAAGTCTGCTACATGCGGCAAACCATCTTGCAGCGCTCGTTGTCCCTGCATTTATCTTTCCGTCAAATTTAACCCTGCTGATGCGAAATTACAAAAGTTTTTTCACATCTTCCATATATCGGCTGTAATCCTTTCCCCGCCTTCGGAGTTCTAACGCCTTCAACAAGGAGCTGAACGTATCTTTATTTACCGGAAATACTTTAAGCGCAAAATATCCGATTATAAAGCAAATTGACGGTACCAGGATATACGAAGCATTCAGAAATATCTTCACTGATTCAGGCTGTATTTCCAACGTCGGATTGAACCCGAAAACCTCAAGAAACACTCCGAACAACTGAACTATTATGGCAGTAATAAGTGTACCAAGTACTGACACCATTGACATTATATCTCCTTCTCGCCTTTTGGAGTTCTCAAATTCGTCCACCTCCACCACATCATAGAAGATAGAATTACTAAGCTGCCAGAAGCTGGTCTGCGTCATAGCAAACGCGATTATATACATTACTCCCCCTGCCAAAGTCTCTGGTATTGTAAAATACACTATACAACCCACTGTACCTGAAAATAGAAATATGATTTTCTGCTGAACTGCTTTACCTAAGCGCAAAGCCATTTTCCCTGCAACAGGTGTCATAACCACAAAAACGCATATGGTCAGTATGTACATATATGATGAATACTTATTTCCCAGTCCAAGACAATTTTGCAGATAATACACCGTTCCTACATTAAATAAAGAAAATGCACATGTAAATGCAGCTTTATATACAATCAGAATCCTCATCGTTTTAAGTTTTGACAATTCGATGTAACTTTTGATTATATTACGGATTATCTTATCCTGTCTTTTCTCGTGTTCTTGTGGATTTGCGGCATAGGACCGCGTCAGAAAAAAGGTTCCAAGCCAGCTCGCTCCGCATGCTATTGCGATTATCGTTCCAATAGCCTGCCAGCCTTCAGCTTCTGTTTGAAATAAGTCCAAAATCATGAGGGGCATAACATATCCTACTGTACTACCCAATATAGAGAATGCCCGTGTTATGGTTCGAAGACTGGTTCTCTCATCGTATCCCGTTGCAATTTCGGCTCCAAACGCTCCTACAGGTATTTCATACGTGGCAAATACGGCCCGGAATAAAATTGATAGCACAAGATAATATAGAAACATTACCGGTGCAGATGCATGAATGGTTCTCATGATCATCACCATTATAACAGGCATGCATATTGCTGAAACCAGAATAAACGGCCGTCGCCGTCCCATTCGAGAATTGCAGTTGTCTGATACATGTCCTACTATCATACCGGCAATAACCTCTACGAGCAAAGCGATAGATGAAACAGCTGCAGCCAGCGATGAATTCATACCGACGCAATTAGTCAGAAATACGACGAAGTACGCCGACATAAAGTTATATGTACTTCCGTCTCCAATATACCCTATTCCATATCCAATCATATAGCCGCTCCCGATTTTGAAAAAACTAAAGCAATGGAAGAAGCATATACATACTTCTCCCATCATTATCCTTCGGTCAAATTCGTACTCCTATATCACCATTAAAAGTGAGGAGAAAATTAAAACGATATTAATCAGTAATCCAAAATGTTCAGAGTTTATTTTCTTAAGTGCGATATTTCCGGTAATCATTCCCAACACCACCGCCGGTGTCAAAATGGCCCATAGCTTTAAAGCTGTACAAGGAATTCCTGTGGTAAGCATACTCTGGGTAAGGAGGAAACCATTCAGAAAAATCCAGTATCCTGCCAGCGTACTTCTAAGCTCATCCTTATCGAAAATACTCTTTGACAGGAAAGCCACAAGCAATGGGCCGCCTATACCGTAAGAAGCCTGCATTGCTCCGCTACCTACGGGGAAAATATAGTGCCATAGTCGCAGTTTCCCTTGTGTGACGTTTTTCCGCCTACTGTGAAAAATTGAGAGAGAAGAATGGGCGATAATAAACACAGCAAGTCCTATCTTCAACGGTTTAGAAGGAAAGCTGGCGACTATGGTATATCCTATTATTGTTCCTAATGTACCTGCAAGCAGCAGCGATATAAGAAGCATGCGCTTATTTATCTTATTTCGCTGTCTTATCAGTATGTATACAGATTGAGCAAGTGTGAAGAACCAGCCCACCGGTGTGAATATTTCTCTGGGAATGAGCAACAAGGCAAATGGCAAACAGAATACTGTAGCTCCAAAGCCTGTCACCTGCTGCTCAAAATATCCAAAGAACAAGATAACTGATAACAATACAAGTATCTTCCCGGTAAGTTCAATTTCCATCGAAGACTTCTCCTATTGTTTACCGGCCGTTTACCAGATGGCACGCTACGAAATGACCTGGTTCTGTCTCTACATATTCCGGCGTAATCTGCGTACACACTTCCATACAATGCTCACAACGTCCTGCAAATCTGCAGCCCGGCTTCGGGTTTATTGGACTTGTAACTTCACCTTTTATCAGTTTAAATGGCTGATTTCTGCTTTCCAATGTAGGTTCCGGTATCGCATCAAGCAGTACCTGTGTATAAGGGTGCAGCGGATTTTCAAACAACTCATCCGACGTTGCAAACTCAACACATACTCCAAGATACATAACCATAATATGATTTGAAATATGTTTTACTACTGAAAGGTCATGAGTTACAAACATATATGACAGATTAAGCTGTTCTTGCAAATCCATCAGCAAATTCAGTATCTGAGCCTGAATTGATACATCCAGTGCAGAAACCGGTTCATCACACACTATAAACTTAGGATTAAGAGAAAGTGCCCTGGCCACACCTATGCGCTGACGTCTTCCGCCGTCCAGTTCATGAGGATACACATTTGCATATCTTCTGGCCAGTCCAACAAGGTCCATCAGCTCTGCCGCGTGCTGATAAGTTTCCTTCTTTGACTTATATACCTTATGAATCAGCATGTATTCAGAAATAATATCTATTACAGATTTTCTCGGATCAAGACTTGAGTAAGGATCCTGGAATATAATCTGCATTTCTTTTCTCAGCGGACGCATTGCCCTTGTACTCAGTTTGCTTATATTTTTGCCGTTGTATATTATATCGCCCGATGTAGGCTCAATAAGCTTGAGAATAGTTCTGCCCAGCGTGGATTTTCCACATCCGGATTCACCAACTACACCGATGGTCTCTCCCTGGTAAAGCTTTATGTTTATAGAATCGACAGCATGAAGCAGTCCTGCGCCTGTTTTGAAATACTTTTTTAAATCTCTTGTTTCCAGCAACGGCGTTCTTTCCTCTTTATTCATCTGTCTTCTCCTCCTCTGGCACTGTTTCACCATTATTGTTCACATTTCCACTATAAAGGTGGCAGTATATTTTATGAGTACCTTCGGTATATATGTCAGGTTTCTGAGTACGACATATTTCCATACACTTCTCACACCTTGGCGAGAACTCGCAGCCTACCGGCAGATCTGTAGGATCCGGCATCAGTCCGCTTATAGGTTTTAATCTTGCAGATTTCACCCGTAAATTTGGTATTGATCCAAATAGTCCTTCCGTATAAGGATGATGCCTGTTTCCGCTAAAGATGTCTTCCACCGTGCCTGCTTCCACAATCTTCCCGGCGTACATAATACATACATCATCACAAGTCTTTGCCACTATCCCAAGGTCATGGGTAATCATAAGCATAGACGTACCGAGACGATCACGCAAATCTGCTATCATCGCAAGAACCTGTGCCTGTATAGTAACGTCCAAGGCTGTCGTCGGTTCATCTGCAATCAATAAATCAGGTTCACAGCAAAGAGCAATAGCTATTACAACTCTCTGCTTCATTCCTCCGGAAAACTGATGCGGGTACTCGACTTTTCTGCTCGGTACTATGCCTACCAGCTGCAGCATATCCTCTACTCTTTTTTCTATATCTTCTTTTGATAATTCCGGATTGTGTATTTTTATTGCCTCACCAATCTGGTCCCCGATTGTATAAACCGGATTAAGTGCTGACATAGGATCCTGGAATACCATTGAGATTGCATTACCTCTGATGTGGCGCAATTCTTCATCCGGCAATTCCAGAATATTTCTGCCTTCAAATATAATTTCTCCATCAAGCACTTTTCCTGTTCTTTCAGGAAGCAGGCCTAAAATACTTAATGCTGTTGTGGTTTTTCCTGCGCCTGTTTCACCCACAAGCCCGCAGGTTTTGCCCTTATCTATTTTAAAACTTATTCCATTTACGGCTTCTACCACTTCCAAATCCGTCTTATATACGACCTTCAGATCTTTAATTTCAAGAATCTGACCGTTATTGTTCAACTGTTCCATGTTCTCCATCTCCTCTGTTCACTACGATTTCAGACGTGGATCAAGCGAATCGCGCAGTCCGTCCCCAACGAGATTTATAGCACACGCTATTATAACTATCGCCAATGTCGGGAACAACATCATATGAGGTGCATTCCTCATGAATTCGCGAGCTTCTGACAGCATCTGTCCCCATTCAGGCTGCGGAGCAGGCATTCCGAGACCGAGAAAGCTCAGTGTAGATTCGTATATGATTATCTTTGCAACATTAAGTGTAGTATTTATAATGATTACACCCACAGCATTAGGTATTATGTGGGAAAGAATAATCCTAAAGCTTGTAGCTCCTCCGGCGCTGGATGCTTCAATATAATCCTGCTCTGACAAGGTCAGTACTTCAGACCTGACCAGTCTGACGTAATTTGTAAAATATGCAAGCGTAAGAGCAACAATCAGGTTTGTAAACGATGCTCCCAGTGCATATACTACTGCCATTGTGAACAGAATATCAGGCACTGACATAAAAATATCGAGAGCTCTCATTATGACGTTATCTACAGCTTTACCGAAATATCCTGCTACTGCACCAAGAATACTTCCCACTATACACGATGCAACCGTTGCAATAAGCGCAATCGCTACAGACGTTCGTCCTCCGTAAATTATACGAGCGAAAATATCCCTTCCAAATCCATCGTTACCGAATATGTGTTCACTGGATGGTCCTTTAAGCATGAGAGAAGAGTTCTGCGTTATTGCCAGATCATATGGTACTAAAAGAGGACCGAATATCAAGAGAGCTGCTATTATAACCAGCATAATCAGCCCAATCATAGCACCTTTATTCTTCTTATATCTTCTCCATATTTCTTTTACTTTACCTTTTCTCTGGTAAACAATTACATCGTCGTTCATATTTTGCTTCGCTTTTGTAAACATGGCCTACCCTCTCTTCTTCGTATATTTTGCTCTGATTCTAGGGTCTATGAATGCATAAATTATATCTACCAGCAGCATTACAATTGTAAAGCATATAGAGATTAAAATTGTTCCTGCAATTATAACGGGCTCATCTTTCTGCGTTATTCTATCCACTATAAGGCTTCCTATACCCTGAACAGAAAATATCTGCTCAGCTACGACAGCTCCGCAAAGAAGAAGTCCCAGGTTCAGACCGATCTGTGTGATAACCGGTAATAATGCAT
This sequence comes from Candidatus Avanaerovorax faecigallinarum, assembly GCA_019113145.1. Lineage (GTDB taxonomy): Bacteria > Bacillota > Clostridia > Peptostreptococcales > Anaerovoracaceae > Avanaerovorax > Avanaerovorax faecigallinarum. Next base: position 5,039 of record DXHZ01000015.1, on the reverse strand, counting down.
TCTTTAAAACATGCTTCCATACGACCGTTCTCTCTGTTGCACCCTTTGCACGGGCAGTACGAACATAATCCTGACGTATAGAATCCAGCATCGACGATTTCGTAAACCTGAAATTCTGAGCTGCTATCGGAATTGCTATAGCCAGTGTAGGCATGATATATCCTGTCCAATCAGGTATTCCATACGAAGGCAGCAGATTTAATTTCAGTGAAAAACAGAACAGTAAAACCAGTCCGAGTACGAAAGTAGGTACCGCTGCCAAAAGGAATGAGATAAGTGAAGCAACCGTGTCTGTTGCCGAATATTGTTTAACAGCTGCATAAATTCCAAGAGGAATTCCAATCACTGTAGATACTATCATTCCCAGAAACGCCAGTTCTATTGTTGTAATATAACGTGGCCATATCTCATTAAACACCGGCTGTTTTGTCACATATGAAATTCCGAAGTCCCCGTGAAGAAACATATTCTCAAGGTAATTTATGAACTTCTGCAGAAAAGGTAAATCATATCCTATGGCATGGTTATATGCATCTACATCTGCCTGAGATACACCTGATCCCAATATTGCCCTTCCCGGATCTCCGGGAGTAATATTCATGATAAAATAAATAATGAAAGTGACTCCTATAACAGTCGGAATCAAAAATAACAGTCTTTTAATAATGTACTTATACATGCTCGCCTCCCTGATGCTGAAAAATCATCATCCATTTGTATAAGATGCTTTTGATGAGGATATGACAGGCTTTAACCCGTCATATCCTCCATGCATGTTATATTTTATTAACCAGCGATTAAAACTAGGCCCAACTCATATCCGTCAGATGATAGTATGTAGGGTTGATTGCCGATACATCTATGCGATCTGACCATGCAATTCCTACTGCACTGTGATACAGCGGCAAAATTGTCTGTGTATTCATTACATAGTCCCAGAGCTCAGTGTATATTCCGACTCTCTCTTCAGTATCCGTTACTGCAACACCCTTATCGATAAGGTCTTCCATGTACTGCCAGTCAAATGTATTATTGTCATCTTTGTAGCTCACGATGTACATTCCCGTAGATTCCGAATCGAGCTGCTGTCTGATATTGTTGTAATCATAGTTTCCACTGTCAGAGTATACAGCCATATCGTAATTCTGGTTGTACATATCTATTGTTCCTGGAGATGCCTCTTTAATTTCCACTTCTGCAATCATTCCATTCTTCCTAAGGTTTTCCTGAATTACTACTGCTGCTTTTCCCTTAGGAGAATTGTCAGAAGGATATGTAAGTATTGTTCCCACAGGTATTCCTGCCTCTATTTCCTCTTCGGTAAATCCTGCATCCAGGAGGCACTGATGAGCTGCATCCTCATCATAGTCATATGTTTTAAATCCGCCATCATCTGCATTAGGTGATGTAGGCACGTATTCCGGTAACATGTACTCGTATGCAGGACTGCCATATCCCGTAGTTGATGAAAGTACTATGTCGTCCTTGTTTATCGCGTAGAATATAGCCTCTCTAACTTTAGGGTTTGACAGTATCCCATTATTTGATTCAGACTTATAGTTTATCGCCAGGAACTGAATATCATTGGCCGGAACCAGTTCGCATCTATCGCCTGCAGCAGACTCTATATTCTCCCATTCAGTGAGAGGCGCATCAGTTATATAATCCAGCTCTCCATTCTCGTAAGCTATAACTGCCGCGGCATCTTCTGCTATTACACGATACTCAACATGCTTGATGTCAGGTGCACCCTGCCAATAATCTTCATATGCCGTAAGTTTAACTCCGGAAGCTACATCATACTCCTCAACATAATAAGGACCTGTTCCTGCCTTATGCGGCGCAGTTCCAAACGTTCCGCCACCGTCCACTATCTCTTCATACTCTCTCTGGCTGGTAATCTTTACTGTGAAGAATGTATGATCTATTGCCGAATATGGATATTTAAGCGTAATCACAACCGTCTTGTCATCCTGTGCTGTTACGGTGTCAATCATAGAAGTAACGTACCCGAACTTGGCATTATTCATTGCCATTTCATAACTGAACACAACATCATCTGCAGTTACAGTATCGCCATTCTGGAATGTCGCATCCACAAGCTCTATAGTATAAGTAAGACCATCATCACTTATATCTACATCTTTAGCCAAAAGATTGTAGTACCCGCCTTCTGACTCGTCTATTCCGTAAAGGCCCTCAAAAAGCTGTACGTAAGTGATTTTATTTCCCTCAAGTGTGGAAGTCTGCTGCCAGTCAGTACTCTCAAGAGGTGACATAAGCCTGAGATATATAGTATCGTCGGCAGTTTCTCCGCTGCTGCCACTGCTGCCATCGCCACCGCAGCCAACAAGTACTGACATTACCATAACTGCTGAAAGCAATACTGCGAATAACTTTCTACGTTTCATAACATCCTCCTATTTAATTCAACATCTTGTTTCCCTGCTGTACACTACCCTCTCTTAAGAAATGCTGTACAGCAGTGCATAGCACCGTATCCTTTTATTATTTCCGAAAAGTCCACCGGTATTACTTTTATCCCCGCCTTTTCAAGAACCTCTCTGGAACGTGGATTTCCATCCACCTGGACTATCAGTCCCGGCTTAATTGCAACAAAGTTGATTGCAAATGAAATCTTAGCTTCGGTTCTTGACGGACACTCCAGAAGCTGAATTCCTTTTTTCTTAAGTGCATCACATACGTCATACGGAACCTGCGCTGCAAATATCATTGCCACATCCTCGCTTGCAAAATTCAGAAGTCCGTCTATATGAGCATGTCCATACGGAATCTGCATCCAGATTATGTTATCAACACCCTGACGTCTAAGCTCATACTCAAGTTGTTCGGCTCCCTGCCTATTTGTCCTGCTTCCTGTCGAGATAATGCATGTATGCCTGTCAACCCACATCGCATTAGCTCCCTCGAGACGTCCATCACCATTTATCGTGTGAATTATAGGCACTCCCAGCTTTGCGAGCCGCTGAGCCACATACCGTTCCTCTCCCCGGCGTGCGGCCATTCCCGGTCTGGTGATTATTGCGCCCTCCGGAGTCATAAAGCAAAGATCCCGGCAGAAAAGTGCATTAGGTCTATCTTCCCTCTGCTCCTCAACATAATGAACTCTTACACCATTATCTCTATAAATCTGAGCAAGATTATCATGCTGGGCTCTGAACTTTTCAGGATCTATCGGCGATAAAAATCTGCACGCCTGCCAGTCAAAGTTTTCAACCTCTTTACCAGGTCTTCTGAGTAAGCAGTCCTTAAGATCCAGGCACTCCGAATAAACACCCCAATCTCCCCAATAGAGAGGCAGGTCATCTTCAAAAGCGCTCTCCTTCGGAAACCATCTTTCTCCGTCGAGCGCATCGATATCATTCTTCAGCTGCTTCTCATAATCAGTACTCATCGTTGTACTCCCTCCTTTTCATGATTTTGATAATAATTTCAATTTTTCTGCCTTTATAAGAGCAACTATTATGCCAACGAAAAATGGGCATTTTACATGCTTAAATGCGCAAAAAAATTTTACAGTTCAAAGTTTTTTCCTTAAACCGTAAAATTTTTCTGCTTTTATCTACAATTTAATTTTACTTCTCAATCCTATGCTTCAGCATTTTATAGCTGAGAGTTTGTCTGGAGATACCAAGAAGTCTCGCGGCTTCTGCCTGACTTCTGGTTGTTCTCAGAGCACGCGCTATCATATTTTTCTCCATGGAATTTATAGCCTCATCCAGACTAAAGCCTTCCTCGAACATCATATCATCCTGTGTAGCCATCATCTGGTCAGATGGAAATGAGTTTAGCGGTTCTACAAAATACTCCGGTAAATCCATCCTCCGTATTATTCTTCCGGACACAATATTAAACGCCCCCTCTATTATGTTCCTGAGTTCTCTCACATTTCCCGGCCACGAATATCTGGCAAAAAGTTCTTCAACCTCTTCATCAACGTCAAGAATATTTTTCCCCATCTTTTCATTGAATACATCGATGTAATATCTGGTAAGAGCCTTTACATCCTCCATACGCGCTCTTAAAGGTGGAATATTTATCTGCACCACGCTCAAGCGATAAAACAGGTCATCCCTTATCTTCTTTTCAGCCACACACTGAATTGGATTTACATTCACCGCAGATACGACTTTGACGTCGATGTTCACCGGATTGTGGCTACCTAATCTCGTGACCTGTTTTTCCTCTACTACCTTAAGTATTTTTGACTGGATTCCAATATCCATTGAGTTAATCTCATCAAGAAAAATTGTACCTCCATTCGCAATTTCAAAAAGTCCGGGAGTATTTTCCGCGCCCGTATAGCTGCCCTTTGTCGTCCCAAATAAAATGCTCTCCAGTAAATTATCCGGTATGGCCGCACAGTTTTGGGACACAAATCTTTTATTCTTTCTATGACTCGAGGTGTGCAGTGACTGTGCTACAAGTTCTTTTCCCGTACCTGTTTCTCCGTAAATCATTACCGATGAATCCGTTTCAGCCACCATTGGAATTCGGTTTTTCATTATTTTCATACTTTGAGAGTTTGTTATTATATCATCTATCGTATATAGTTTTCTTTCTTCCTTATTGTCCTTAAAAGTTATACTTATGTTTTTCCTTTCGTATGGTTCGTCAACATAACGCGACACGTCTATTGCACCGATTATTTCCTCGTTTTCCTTTATCGGCATCGTAGTATTGACCGTGTGCAAAATCTGTCCCTCATACGTAACGAGCTCCTGATACTGATTCACTATAGGTTCTCCGGTTCTCAGCACGGTCATAATACTGCTTGTCTCTTCGGTAAGCCTGGGATATACCTCCAGAATATGTTTTCTTAGAATACTTTTCTCTCTTAAGTTACTTACATCCGGACGATATGTAAGATAGTATTCTATATATCCGTTCTTATCTGTGATAACAAGGCCATCAACATAGTTATATAAGTTCAGAATCTGTTCTACATAACGTCTGAGCATTTCAATCCTCCGTATTTCAAACAAACGTCCCATCGTACGTAGCAATCACACCATATC
>DXHZ01000014.1 GCA_019113145.1 Candidatus Avanaerovorax faecigallinarum | reverse complement strand
CCTGGAGATAACGTAGTAATGGAGATCGACCTTATCACTCAGATCGCGATTGAGGAAGGACTGAGATTCGCAATCAGAGAAGGCGGAAGAACAGTAGGATCCGGAGTAGTAACCGAGATCATCGAATAATTAGTTCTGTTACGATAGAGCAACAACTGTGAGCCTGCGGCATATGCTGCAGGCTCTTTTAATATTTTTCTATTGACGCACCTGAAATCTTGAGATATAATGCTCTTGTATCTAAATACAGTTTCATGTTCCTCGAACCACTACATGTAGTGCGAATTGCACGTGAGACGGTGGCAAGAGGCTAAGAGGGAAGCAGGTGAGAATCCTGCGCGGTCCCGCCACTGTAACTGGTCTGCCGAACCCATATGCTGACCCACTGGGAAACCGGGAAGGGGGAGTAAGGCTATAGACCGTAAGCCAGGAGACCTGCATGAGATTTATTTGTACCGGCGGCGGTGAACCGTCTGTGCGAAACAGAACAGCAAATACGGGCTGTGGGGATTCCACAGCCCTTTTAAATTGTGGATTCAGCTTTTCATTCTTTTTCCATAAAGAGCGGGCCTCGTCAGCCTGCTCTTTACTTTTTCCGGCAGAAATCTTTTTGAAAATAAAATTGGACTGGAGTCTTGTTTTTTTGACTATTGAGAACATATAATAGGGATATGCAATAATTCTGATTTAAGGGAGGAGATGACATCATGTCTGAAATGGATCCTAAATATGAACCTTTGTTTACACCGTGGAAGATCGGAAACGTAGAAATCAAGAACAGAATAGTCCTCTGCCCTATGGGCGGAACGTCTCTGTTCGGGTGGATGGAGAGAAACCACTTTGACAAAGAGGCGGCAAACTTTTTCCTGGAGAGAGCCAGAAATAACGTAGGCCTTATAATCCCGGGAATTGCGCCGATAAAGGACACCATGGGCGGCCGCTGGCTCTGGCAGAATAAGAAGATGTTTGCAGAGCTGAAGCCTTTCATGGAGGAGATACATAAGACGGGAGCCAAGCTGTTCGTTCAGATTACGGCAGGCATGGGAAGGTCATGGGCCATAACCGACAGCCTTGTGCCGGTACATAACAATCCTGTTCTGCGGACGTTGGCGAAGCCTGTAATAGACGTTCAGTACCAGTCGGCGAGCCCGAGCGTTCTGCCGTCTCGCTGGTCAGACAAGGTTACGTGCCGCCAGATGACGAAGAAGGAAATCGAGGAGATAATTGACGGCTTTGCGAAGACCGCCCTTCTCTGTAAGGAGGCCGGAGTGGACGGAGTGGAGGTTCACGCTGTTCACGAAGGATATCTTCTCGACCAGTTCACCCTTCACTACACCAACCACAGAGACGATGAGTACGGCGGCTCCTTCGAGAACAGATACCGCTTTGCCGTAGAGATAGTAAAGAGAATAAAGGGCCTCTGCGGTCAGGACTATCCGGTTTCCTTAAGGTATTCCGTCGTTTCCAAGGTTAAGGACTTCTGTGTGGGAGCCGTTCCGGGAGAGGAATACGAGGAAATAGGCCGCGACATGGAGGAAAGCGAAAAAGCCGCGAAATACCTGCAGGATGCGGGCTACGACATGCTCAACGCCGACAACGGAACCTACGATTCATGGTACTGGGCTCATCCGCCTCAGTACATGCCGCAGAACTGCAATCTGGAGGACGTGGCTCACATAAAGAAGTTCGTGGATATTCCTGTGGTTTGCGCCGGAAGAATGGAGCCTGACGTTGGAGCAAAGGCTGTAGCCGAGGGAAGAATAGACGCCGTGGGAATCGCCCGTCAGTTCCTGGCGGACGGCGAATGGGTGACAAAGCTCATAGAAAACCGTCTGGAGGACATAAGGCCGTGCATATGCTGCCACAACGCATGCTTTAACATGACCCACTACAAGGGCATCGCCAACGGTCAGCCGTTCTATGACGCCTGCCACATCGCCCGCTGCGCTCTCAACCCTGAGACCATGCAGACAGACAAATATCACCTGGAGCCTGCCGCAAATCCTAAGAACATAGCCGTAATCGGCGGAGGAATCGGAGGCATGGAGGCCGCCATAGTCTGCGCAAAGCGGGGCCACAGGGTTACACTCTACGAAAAGAGCGACCATCTGGGCGGAGTGTTCATCGCGGCCGCAGCGCCGAGCTACAAGGAAAAGGACAGAGACCTTATAGCCTGGTACCTGAGAGAGATTAAGAAGTATCCTATAGAGGTAAAGCTTGAGACAGAAGTTAAGGATGTAAACGCTCTGGGAGCGGATGAGGTCATCGTGGCCACGGGCGCCGTTCCTAAGAAGCTTCCTGTGGACGGAGCCGAGTACGCCATCGAGGCTACCGAGTTCCTCCTTGGCGAAAAGGAAGTTGGGGAGAACGTTGTAATAATCGGCGGAGGCCTTACAGGCTGCGAGATAACCTACGACCTGTATCTCCACGGAAAGAAGCCGACCATCGTCGAGATGAAAAACGACCTCATAGCCGTAAAGGGCGTGTGCCTCGCAAACTCCAGCTACCTGAGAGACTACTTCAGCGCATACCACGTGCCTGTACATCTTGAAACGTCCGTGTGTGAGATAAAGGAAAGGTCCGTCATAGTCGAGGACAAAAACGGCAAACTGACGGAAATTCCTTGCGACAGCACGATCCTTTCAGTAGGCTATACCCCTGCGCCTCTCACTCAGAAGAGCGCTCACGTTCACGTGATAGGAGACGCAAACGCCGTAGGAAACCTGCGCACGGTTATCTGGAACGCCTGGGACGTGTGCATGAAAATTTAGGAGAAGAGTAAAATAATTGGACTTATATGGAATAATACCGATTAAGTCCACTTAATATCGATATGGTATTACCAGAAAGACCGCAAAGTTGCGGTCTTTCTGACTGGCACGCAAATTGCAACATTCTTGGCGGCAGATAAAAAAACTAATATAGGAGGCTAGAATGGGTATTAAAAAGAAAAAATTTGAAATGCCGCATGTAATAGTGGTCTTGCTGATTATTATGGTAGTAGTAGCAATTCTCACTTACATAGTGCCAAGCGGCGAGTTTGAGCGAGTTTACGACGAAGTATCCGGTAGAGACGTTGTAAATCCGGACGAATTCCATTACGTCGAAGCGGAAAACCCTGTTACATTTTTTGGCTTTTTCCAGGCAATTTATCAGGGATTTGTAAACGGCGCAGATATCATCGGAGGACTTTTAATTTCATGTGGAATTATTAATTTCCTGGAAGAAACAGGAGCTTTTGGTGCCGGACTCACAAAGATCGTGGGAGCCGTTAAGAAGAATCATTCTTTCAGAATTGGAGTTATTCTCATTTTCTTCGCACTCTTCTCGGTAACCGGAATACTGGGATTCGGTGAATCTTCTTATCCGTTCTATGGTATAACGACGTCCATAATCCTTGCGATAGGATATGACCGCGTGGCTGCCATGGCAACGATCATGATGGCGTCATGCGCAGGATGGGCCAGTGGTATGCTCAATCTCTACACTACGGGCGTATCGCAGGAAATCGTAGGACTGCCAATCTTTTCCGGACTTTGGTATAGAGTGATATGCTTCTTTGTATTCCTGGTTCTGGCATTTACAAGCGTGATGCTGTACTGCAGAAAAATCACCAAGGATCCGACAAAGAGCTATGTCAGAGAAGAATATGAGCGCCAGCTGAAGGGCGATATTGAAATTGAGGGAATAAAGAACCCGATCGCTATGACGAAAAAACATGCAGCTGCACTTATAATCTACGTTATATTTTTATGTATCCAGGGCTACTGCTGTGCAACCAAAGGCTGGGGATTCGGCGAAGTCAGCGCATTAAACATGATCTATGCCGTGATATTAGCGCTTATATTCAGAGTAAGCCCTAGCAAAGCATGTGAAAGCATACTGAGGGGTGCAGGCAATGTACTTACTGCGGGTTTTGTCATTGGATTTGCACGGTCTATCATGATAATATTAGAGCAGGGAGAAATAGTAGATACCTTTGTATATGCAATTTCGAAAGTGCTTGAAGGACACAGCCCGGCGGTTACGATTATAATCCTTTTCATATTCGTAACGTTCTTGAACTTCTTTGTTGATTCAGGTTCAGGAAAGGCTGTAATGATGATGCCGATTATGAGCCCTCTTGGAAAGATATTGGGAATAAACCAGCAGGTAATGGTACTCACATATCAGTTTGGTGACGGATTTACCGACTATCTGTGGCCTGCAGGAGCGCTCGTTCCATGTCAGCTCTGCGGACTTAAGTACAGCGTCTGGCTGAAATTTGCAGGTAAGGCGATGGGAATACAGCTCCTCGCAGGATATGTGATGGTACTGATCGCACATTATATCGATCTGGGACCGTTTTAAGGGATTGCAGGGCTGCACCTGTAAAGTTCGTGCAGCGTAGATAAGCTATGAAATGAAGGAGGCTTGTATAAAGTGAAAATTTTTATCAGTGCTGACATAGAAGGTGTCAGCGGAATAACGAGCTGGGACGCAACCAGATACGGGGGAAAGGGCTATGAAGAGGCGTGCAGGCAGATGTCTCTGGAGACGGCTGCAGCGTGCAGGGCAGCCCTTAAGCACGGCTGTCAGGTGGTCGTAAAGGATGGTCACGAGGACGCCATGAACATAGATCATAACCTGCTTCCGGAAGGAGTAGAGCTGATAAGAGGCTGGATGAACAGCCCTATGTCCATGATGGGAGGACTGGATGAGTCCTTTGACGGTGTAATATATATAGGCTATCACTCTGGCGCATGGACGGCATCGAGCCCTTTGAAGCATACATGTGAGGACTATATATACAACTGGTTCAAGATAAATGACAGATATGCCTCCGAGTTTACCATCAATTCTCAGGTGGCCGATCAGCTGGGAGTTCCGTCCCTTCTCATAGCGGGAGATGAAGGAGCTTGCCGGGACGCTTCCTCCGAATATCCGAGTATAGCTGTGGTAGCCACAAAGAAGGGAATCGGAAATGCCACGTGGAACAGGCATCCTGGCGACGTAACAGAAGAGATTGAAAGAGCGGTGGACGAGATACTGTCAAAAACGCTTCCGTCTCCGAGAAAGCTGGAGGACAGCTACACCATGACTCTGTGCTATAAGGAATTCCAGAAGGCCGCTTCGGCAGAGTGGTTTCCTGGAGTAAAGAGGATAGACGACTTCACTGTATCATATACGGCAAAGACGCCTATGGAACTGTCAAGATGCAGATACTTTATAGGGTAATAACGGGAAACCCGCGTTAGAAGCAGGACCGGCTGAATCAGCCGGTCCTGCTTGACTTAGAGGCGCGCAGCGGCGTGCCTTTCGGTATCGTATGATGAATGCTCCTGAAGATATGCGCGTCCGGCATCTGTGATGACAGAACCTGTTCTGCCCTTGCGTATGTCTATGAGCCCCCTTGAACTGAGATGACGGAGTATTTCTCTAAGCTTGCCTTCACCTATATTTATGGAATAGCTCCTGAGAATATCTAGAATCGCGCCTCTGCCTATGCCGTGATAGGGCAGGCTGTTGTCTGAGATGATGTTGAGGACATATTCGGACAGCTCCGTTTCTGTCAGAACGATGTGGTTCTTCTCGCCGGAGGAGAGGGAGGCGCTTTTTTTCTCATCGGTTATAAGGGGCGGCAGGCTGGAAAGAGCGCAGTAATACGTGGCCACGTTTTCCAGCTGCCTTATGTTTCCCGGCCAGGAGCTTGAGGTAAGCTGTTCCTTTTCCTCTTCCGTAAGGTCCGCGAACTTATCTCCGACGAAATACCTGAAGAGGGGAAGAACGTCCTCCTTGCGCTCTCTGAGAGGCGGAACGTGAAGGGGAATCACGTTTAGACGGTAGAAAAGGTCGTCTCTGAAGTTGCCCTTCATAACCTCCTCCTCAAGGTTCTTGTTGGTGGCGGCTATGACCCGCACGTCTATGTCTATGAGCCTGGTTCCGCCTACCTTCATAATTTGCTTTTCCTGAAGAGCCCTTAAAAGTCTCAGCTGCATATGAGGGGAGATATCGCCGATTTCGTCCAGGAATATGGTTCCGCCGTGGGCCTGCTCGAAAAGGCCAATTTTGCCGTGAGAGTCCGCGCCCGTAAAGGAACCCTTTTCGTATCCGAAAAGCTCGCTGTCGAGGAGCGAATCGGTTAGAGCCGCGCAGTTTATGGCCACAAAAGGCTTATCCTTTCTCAGGGAGTAATTGTGGATAGACTGGGCGAACATCTCCTTTCCCGTTCCGCTTTCGCCGGTTATGGATACGGTGTAGTCGGTCTTGGATATGTCCTTTGCCATGTCGATGAGCCTGTCCATCGCCTCGGAGCGGTGTATTATATCGCCGAAGGTATATCTGGCGAACATACCGTTTCTGCTGGATTCCGACCTGCCAACGTAAGGGGAGAGGGTGTAGGAGAAGCCGATTATTTCCGTCATAAGCTTTACGGGAGATTTGTCCACTGAGTAGATATCGCCGGAAATCTCGGTCTCCGCCTGAGCGTAGTCCCCGTCGGTCATGGAGGATAGGTCAAGGACTGACTCGATATTGCGGCCCGCGTTCTGAACGCCTATGAGCTCCTCCGCCTTCGGGTTCATATATATTATCTGGTTTCCCACGCTGCAGAGGATTATGGCCTGATTGTCGCCGCCTACGGTTCTGCTCAGAGCCTGCGACTTCAGCAGCTCCTGAAGATATTTGGTGTACAGAAGAGAACCGGAATCGGTCACAGTCTTCGAGTTGAGAATCAGGTTTCTGTATATGCGGCTGTTTTCCAGATCGAGAAGCTGGGCGAGATGGAGCATGGTGTCAAAGGATATTTCCCTGTAGCCTATGTTGATGATGCGCCCTATGCCCGGCGGCACCAGATGCTCTTCGTCAGGGGTTATGGCGACGGGAATTCCTTCGTATATGGATATAGGCTTGGTTTCGTCGAAGGGAACCAGGTTAAGGTTGCCGAAACCGAGCTCGTACAGGTTGTACATGGTCTGCAGGGAGGATACCACCGAGTCGTTTACCACGAGAACCGTTTCGTCGTCGGAGATTTTCTCCACGTCGGAAAGGGAATTCTTGTTTATGGCTCTTCTGACTATGAGAATCCTGGAGAAATCTGAGATGTTGTTTTTAAGAAGCTCCAGAATGTCCTCTGAAACGATGAGATATGCGTCGGCTTCCAGCTTCTCGTTCTTATTCAGGGCGTCGAGAAAGACGTCTTCGATTTCTATTTCAAATTCAAAGACATTTTCAAGCTGGTTGTGGAGATAATTTATAGCGTCCATATTTTCATTGGTGCTGAAGATCATTATAACCTTTTTCATACTGCCGTCCTCCCGGTTTACGGCCCGAAGCGGGCTTAATATACATTTTACACTACAATGGCGTGAAGTGGGAGATAAATGTTTTTTATTACAGTGATTTTTCATGTTCTGCTACCTGTTGCTATCTAATTTGCTGTATAATGTCTGTGAAGGTCGGGGACAGCGTAGAGGATAGGGAGGTGGCGAAATGCCGGAAAACCAGAATACAGAGTGGAAGAGCAAATGGAAAGACGAATATCTTGAATGGATATGCGGCTATGCCAATGGTCAGGGAGGTAAAATATATATCGGTTGCGATGACGAAGGAAACGTCATCGGTTTGTCCAATGCCGGAAAACTGATGGAAGATATTCCTAATAAAATACGCGATGCAATGGGAATAATCGCCAGTGTAAATCTTTTGAACGAGAACGGTAAAGAGTACATCGAAATTAATGTGCCGCCGTACCCAATCGGTATTTCATGCAAAGGCGTATATTACTACCGAAGCGGCAGCACCAGGCAGATTCTGACCGGACCTGCACTGGAAGCGTTTCTTATGCGTAAGCGAGGCGCAACTTGGGATAATCTTCCACTTCCTGCCTTTTCGATGGACGATGTGGATGACGGAGCGATTGCACATTTTAAACAATGGGCCTCTAAAAAAGGACGTATCAATCAGAACGTATTTGATGAACCAAAAGAAGTGCTGATGGAAAAGCTGCACATGATGAGCGGCCCATATCTGACTAATGCAGCCATGCTTCTTTTCAGCAAAGATCCGGAAAAATGGCAGCTTGGTGCATATGTGAAAATAGGATACTTTGAGACAGATGCCGATCTGTTGTATCAGGATGAAATACACGGCTCTATTTTCGAACAGGTTGATAAGACCGTTGAACTGGTATATCTGAAGTACATGAGAGCTAAAATCACTTATGAGGGGATGCAGAGAATCGAGCGATATTTCGTGCCTGAAGAAGCATTTCGAGAAGCGCTGCTGAACGCTATTTGTCACAAGCAATACCAATCCGGTGTACCTGTTCAGATAAGCGTATACGAGGACAGGCTTTATATTGCAAATTGCGGATGTCTTCCAGAAAACTGGACGCTGGAGAAATTGATGAGTAAACACGCTTCCAGTCCGTATAACCCTAACATTGCGCATGCATTTTATCTGGCGGGCTTTATTGAAAGCTGGGGACGCGGTGTTGAGAAAATATGTTACGCCTGTGAAAAGGATGGTGTGCCTCAACCGGAATATACGATTGACCCAGGGGACATTATGATAAAATTTACCGCGCCGGAAGAGAGGGTAGTCCGTTCTGTTACCAGCAGGGTAACAGAAAATGTAACAGATAAGGTGACAGATACACTGGATGAGACATCACTCAAAATACTGAATTTGATTTCAATAGATCCGGCATATACAACGACTTATATTGCGGATAAGATGGCTTTAAGTCGGAAGACTGTATCGTTACGGCTGAAAATGCTTAAAGAAAAAGGACTGGTCGAACGCATCGGTTCCGATCGTAAAGGGTATTGGAAACTGCTGAAGTAAAAGTAAGAATCGTTGCAAAGCCGCAATAGAAATGTTAAAATATAAGACGCAATTTCATTTATACACAATGAAAGTACAATTTTTTGAGAAACAAAGGTGGAAGAATGTCATCGATTTTTCAATAGGGATGACTAAGGAGAACGACCATGAAGAAGATATTCATAAGCGCAGACATTGAAGGAGTAAGCGGAATCACCAGCTGGGACGCCACCAGATACGGCGGAAAGGGTTATGAAGAGGCATGTCGTGAAATGTCTCTGGAAGTTGCCGCCGCATGCAGAGCGGCTTTAAAACACGGTTGTCACGTGGTCGTAAAGGACGGGCATGAAGATGCGATGAATATAGACCACAATCTTCTTCCTGAGGGTGTGGAGCTGATAAGAGGATGGATGAACAGCCCTATGTCCATGATGGGCGGACTGGATGATACCTTTGACGGAGCAATTTACATAGGATATCACTCAGGCGCCTGGACTGCAAACAGCCCGCTTAAGCACACATGTGAGGACTACATATATAACTGGTTCAAGATAAACGGCAGGTATGCATCGGAGTTCACTATAAATTCACAGGTTGCAGACGAGCTGGGAGTGCCGTCTCTTCTCATTGCGGGAGACGAAGGGGCTTGCAGAGATGCTGCGGCCGAGTATCCGGGAATAAAGACCGTACCGACAAAACGCGGCATAGGTGATTCTACATGGAACAGACATCCCGAGACCGTAATTGCAGAAATAGAGGCTACAGTAGATGAAATTCTGTCAAAGCCTCTGCCCGAGCCGAGAAAGCTGGAAAAGGAGTATACCATGACGCTCTGCTATAA
>DXHZ01000013.1 GCA_019113145.1 Candidatus Avanaerovorax faecigallinarum | reverse complement strand
TTAAGGCTTCATAATTGAACCTACACTAATTTTACGGGAATCCGGCGTCCGTCAGCTGTTATGTCATGCCGCCTTTGTCTGCGGAAGACAGAGAGATGAAGGCAGGATACCCACCTATCGAACGATAGGGCGTCAATTATTCCTTAACGGAGCTTCCGGGTTTTTATTTTGGAGGTATGACATGAATTTACCCAATAAGCTTACGGTTTTGCGCGTAGTGGCAGTGCCGTTTTTTATCGCCTGCTATATGCTGGAGCTCTTCGTTCCCGCTTTTATAATCTTCATAGCGGCGTCCTTTACGGACATGCTGGACGGCAAAATCGCCAGAAAGTATAACCTTGTTACCAACTTCGGAAAGATTATGGATCCTCTGGCCGATAAGATTCTCGTCTATTCGGCATTCTGCCTCATGGTGGAAGGCGGCATGGTTCCGGCGTGGATGCTCATCATCATCCTTGCGAGGGAATTTGCCATTGCGGGAATGCGTTCGGTGGCCGCTGCGGAAGGCATAGTTATCGCAGCCGGAATGAGCGGAAAGATAAAGACGGTTCTTCAGATGATAGCCGTTCCGCTGCTTCTTCTCACGTCGGCTTTAAAAGGCACGGACGTATACGACGGATTTAACGTTGCGGGACAGATATTCCTCTGGGCGTCTCTGGTAATGACAGTATATTCAGGAGCTGAGTACATCATTAAGAATAAATCGGTATTTTCAATGAAATAGTTTAACGGTGCGCGAAGGCTTTACGGCTTTCGCGTATTTTGCGAGGTGGAAAATGAAAGCGGCAATTTTAAGCGTGGGAACCGAGATACTTTTCGGACAGATTGTAAACACCAACACGGTTTATCTCTCGAGGGAACTTAACACCTTAGGCATAGACGTAATGTACCACTACACGGCAGGGGATAACTCGGGAAGGCTTGCGGACATGCTGAAGATGGCCTTTCGGGACTGCGACATGGTCATAACCACGGGAGGTCTGGGGCCTACGGAGGACGATCTGACAAAGGAAACCGTTTGCGAGGTCATGGGAGACACTCTTGAAATGAACGAAAAGTGCCTTGCAGACCTTGAAGCTATCTTTTCGCGAAGAGGATACACCCTGACGGAGAATAACTACAAGCAGGCCATGATGCCGACAAAGGCCGTAGTATTCGACAACGACGCAGGCACAGCTCCGGGCTTTGCCCTTACGACGGAAGGGAAAACGGTCATCTGCATGCCGGGACCGCCCCGGGAGATGACGAGAATGTGGGAGAGAAGGGTAAGACCTTATCTTCTCAGCCTCAGCGACTCCGTAATATATTACAGGCTGTTAAGGACATTCGGAATAGGCGAGTCAAAGCTTGAAACGGTGCTGCTGCCTCTTATAGACGCTCAGACGGATCCCACCCTTGCAACTTATGCAAAGGAAGGGGAGTGCAGCCTGAGAATCGCATCAAAGCGCCATACCCTTGAAGAGGCAAAGGCTGCCGTTGACGCCATGGCGGAAAAGGTTTCGGAAATCGGCGGAGAGTACATATACAGCTACGACGACGAGGATCTTCATCAGGTGGTGGGAAAGAAGCTTATCGAAAGAAACATCACCGTTTCCGCCTGTGAATCGTGTACGGGAGGAATGTTCGCCGAAAGGCTCGTAAGCGTTCCGGGAATTTCCGCAGTCTTTGACAGAGGACTTGTCACATACACTGAAAGAGCGAAGATTGAGGAGCTTTCCGTCAGGAGAGAAACCCTCGAAGAGTACACGGCGGAAAGCCGGGAAGTCGCTCTTGAGATGGTTCGCGGACTGAAGGAAAAAACGGGAAGCCGGCTGTGCATTTCGGTAACGGGAGTTGCGGGGCCGGATGCCATGGGAGAAAAGCCGGCAGGTCTCATATATATAGCCGTATCCTTCGACGGACGGGAAGATGTGCGCGTTCTCAACACGGGTAAATCCGACAGACAGGCAAACAGAAACGCGGCGGTGCTTCACATGTTCGACCTTATAAATAAAACCATAGGATAGTGTTCCGGGAGGCTGTGATTTCCGGCACGGAGCTGATTGTGCCGGAATTGTCGGGGATTTTATGTTATATTTATGTCGCGAAATGTCCGATTTAAGACTTGCTGTATAAGGGCCTTCGCGGATATAATTATTTTAGAACGATTGGATATAAAACACTTGATTTAAGAGGCAGGATAGAGTATTATTAAAAAAGAACAGATGTTCACTTTGGGAGGTAATAATGGCAAAGGATAAGCTGGCAGGCGGAGTTCCTGCAGATAACGACGGAAGAGAAAGAGCGCTGGAGGAGGCGCTGAAGCAGATACAGAGGCAGTTCGGACAGGGCGCCATAATGAAAATGGACGGCAGCACCGGATTCGGAAACGTGGATGTGATATCCACCGGATCCATCAGTCTGGACATTGCTACGGGAGTGGGAGGACTTCCGAAGGGAAGAATAATAGAGATATACGGACCTGAATCGTCCGGTAAGACTACCCTTACACTGCACGTGGTTGCGGAAGCTCAGAAGAAGGGCGGAAAGGCCGCGTTTATAGACGCCGAGCATGCTCTTGACCCGGTTTACGCCAGAAATCTTGGCGTTAAGATGGACGAACTGGTGGTATCCCAGCCGGATACGGGAGAACAGGCTCTTGAAATCTGCGACATGCTGGCAAGGTCGGGAGCTCTTGATGTAATCGTAATAGACTCGGTTGCGGCTCTCGTTCCCAAAGCAGAAATAATGGGGGAAATGGGCGATTCTCACGTGGGTCTTCAGGCGAGACTTATGTCACAGGCTCTCAGGAAGCTTACGGGTACGGTGAATAAATCCAAGACGTGCGTAATCTTCATAAACCAGCTGAGAGAGAAGATAGGCGTAATGTTCGGAAATCCGGAGACCACGGCAGGAGGACGCGCCCTTAAGTTTTACGCTACCATGAGACTCGACGTGCGTAAGATGGAGTCCATTAAGAGCGGAGATCAGATAATCGGAAACCACACCAAGGTTAAGATTGTCAAGAATAAGGTGGCTCCACCGTTTAAGCAGGCGGAGTTCGACATAATGTACGGTCAGGGAATCTCCAGAAGCGGAGACGTTTTAGACTGCGCCGTTGCAGACGGAATCGTGGATAAGTCGGGTTCCTGGTACAGCTATAACGGAGACCGGATTGGACAGGGCAAGGAAAACGTGAAGAAATATCTGGAGGATAATCCTTCGGTGCTTGCCGAAATCGAACAGGCAGTTCTGGATAAGAATTTCAAACCTGCAGATAAGGAAGACGACGGAGACGGAGATTTGCCGGATGGAATGAGAGTCGATGAGGACGGTGTAGTTATAGAATAGGTTTACAAGGGGGACGGGAAACCATGTGTACGTGCATAACATATAAGAACAGCGGATTTTTCTTCGGTCGGAACCTCGACCTCGACTGCTCCTTCGGTGAAACGGTTGTGGTCGCTCCGAGAAACTTTCCTTTAAAGTTCAGAAACGGAAATGTTCTGGACAGCCACTACGCCATGATAGGCATGGCGGCGGAAACCGATGTGTTTCCCCTGTACGCCGACGCCGTAAACGAGAAGGGTCTAGC
>DXHZ01000012.1 GCA_019113145.1 Candidatus Avanaerovorax faecigallinarum | reverse complement strand
TCGGAGAACTGGTGGCGAAAGGCCCTAACGTAATGGGAGGCTACTACGAAAACGAAGAGGAGACCGCCAAAGTTCTGGCTGACGGCTGGCTGCACACCGGCGACCTTGTGTCCCTGGACGAGGACGGCTATATCTTCATCCGCGGCCGCAAGAAGAACGTCATAGTTCTCAAAAACGGCAAAAACGTATATCCTGAGGAGATGGAGGTTCTCCTCACCAACCTGCCTTACGTGTCCGAATGCATGGTATTCGGACAGCCGAGACACAAGGACGGCGACCACAAGGATCTTGCCATCTGCGCCAAAATCGTATACGACAGAGAATATATGGAAAGAGGCTGCGGTCTCACGGATCCCGAGGCAATCCACGAGCACATCAAAAAAGACATCGACGCCATCAACGAAGAGCTTCCTGTCTACAAGCAAATGCTCCGCGTCATAACCACCGACGAGCCGATGATCAAAACCACCACCGGCAAGGTTAAAAGACACGAGGAAGCTAAGAATATATAGATGTACTGAAAAAGAGGCTCTCACGGCCTCTTTTTCAATACTTCTCAAAAGTAACGTATATCCGGTCTTTTCTGGACTTTCCACCGATTTCCCTTAAATAAACCTTTCCCGAGCCACGGAGAACCACCTTGCTGCCCTCCCCTATCTGCATGTCGGGCTTTACGGCTTCGATGCTGTCCACAAACACTATTCCCCTCTTTACGGCCTCTGCAGCCTTTGTCCGGGAAAGCCCGAAGGCCGAAGCCACCACGTTGTCGAGGCGAAGGGAAGCCAGAGTGTCCCTTACGACGGTTACCTTCTTCTCGGGAATCATCAGCTCTGAAAGAGGCGCGCGGGCGAGCGAAAGAGCCGTTCTGCCCGCTTTGGCGTAGTTGGTCATTATGAACTCCGCAATCTCCTCCATGACGATTATGTCCGCTCCGTCATCGCGAACCAGTATGTCACCCGTAAGCTCCCGCTTTATCCCCAGGCCCGTGAGTGAACCCAGGTAGTCCCGGTGGGTGAGCGGCCGTCCGCCCTCCCGGCACATCGCCCTGATAAGCGCAAAGGGCGCGGCCTCCTCAGCCGTTATGTAATCGGGAAGAGCCATAAAAATCACCCTGTCCGCGTCGTCATAGCCGCCGTAGAAACAGAAAGAAACGTCTCCCGCCGCCGTCCGGCTCACAAGCTTTCTTGCCACCGACTGCTGATGAGCGTCCAGAAAAGTCGTGTATTCGGGAGAGTACCGGCTGCGGCACCGCTCGATTTTGTCCTCTATGAGTCCCTCTAAATATCTGTCGTCTTTTGTCATCTGCCCGCTCCTTTCGACGTCTGAAAATATCATACAAAATTTCTCTTGCAAAATCAATTTATTAGTGTTATAGTATCGTCAAGACAAAACAGAATAGAAAAAGCACTTTCTTTAAAAGGGAGTAGCTGGCGACTAATCGCAGTAATTTGCGTCAATTACCCGTTTGCATGACGTCCGGAGAGGGGCGTCGATGCAGACCGCTTTTACTTGAAACAGCAAGACTTTTAAAATGTTATTTCTTTTGGCATTTTGGAAGTCTTTTTCTATTCCCCCGAAGTTAAACTTTTAAGCTCAACGAAGGAGGAAGCGACATGTATTTTAACAAGAGAATCGACGAGGTTATGGCCGAATTCGGTACGGGGCCTGACGGTCTCACCGAAGCCCAGGTCGCGGAGAACCTGGAAAAGTACGGTCCTAACAAGCTCTACGAGAAGAAAAAGAAAAGCGTAATTGCAGTTTTCTTAAGCCAGTTCAAGGATCTTCTCGTAATAATCCTTATAATAGCGGCCATGATTTCCATGGCTACGGGAAACGTTGAGAGCACGGTGGTTATCCTGGCCGTCCTAATCCTCAACGCCATACTGGGAACAGTCCAGTACCTGAAGGCGGAGAAATCACTTGACAGCCTGAAGAGCCTCTCATCTCCTACCGCCAAAGTCATCAGAAACGGCGAGCACATGGAGATAAAGGCTGAAGACCTTGCCGCAGGAGACATAATCAGACTTGAGGCAGGAGACATCGTTCCGGGAGACGCCCGCGTCATCGACAGCTACTCTCTTAAGGTGAACGAAAGCTCCCTTACCGGAGAATCCGAAGGCGTAGAAAAGTTTTCCGACCCTATTGAAGGCGAAAAGGTTGCCCTGGGAGACCAGAAGAATATGGTGTTCTCCGGTTCCCTCGTAACCTACGGACGCGGACTTGCCGTGGTAACGGGCGTTGGCGTTCACACGGAGCTTGGAAAAATCGCCGAACTTATGAACAACACCGCCGAGAGAAAGACGCCGCTTCAGGTGACTATGGACGGCTTCTCCAAAAAGCTCTCAATGGCGATAATAATCATCTGTATAGGCGTGTTCGGTCTTTCCGTCTACAGAGACATGGAAATCACCGATGCACTTCTATTCGCTGTAGCCCTTGCGGTTGCAGCCATACCGGAGGCTTTATCCTCCATCATAACAATTTCCCTTGCCATCGGGACCTCCCGCATGGCAGACCAGAACGCCATAATAAAGCAGCTTAACGCCGTGGAAGGTCTGGGCTGCGTATCGGTTATCTGCTCCGATAAGACAGGTACCCTGACCCAGAACAAGATGACGGTGGAGCAGCTCTATTACGACGATGACCTCATAGATTCTCTGCTGCAGGCTTCTGTCCTCTGTAACGATACGGTCATTGCAGACGGGGTGACAAAGGGCGACCCTACAGAAACAGCCTTTGTCGACTACTACATGTCTAAGAAGGACGACTACGAACAGGTCAAGGCAAAGTACCCGCGCCTTTCGGAGCTTCCTTTCGACTCTGACAGAAAGCTGATGAGCACCCTCCACGACATCGACGGAACGGTGACCATGTACACAAAGGGCGCTCTCGACGTGATTCTCGACAGGGTCTCCGGACTCAGCGAGGAGAGAAAAGAAGAAATAAGGCAGTACAACTTCGACCTTTCCGACCAGGGGCTGAGAGTGCTGGCCTTTGCCAGAAGAATATTCGACGAACCGAGAGACCTGGATTTCAGCGATGAAACAGACTTCCAGTTCCTCGGACTCATCGCCGAAATGGACCCGCCGAGACCGGAATCCGCTCAGGCCGTTGCCGACTGTATCGCCGCAGGCATCAAGCCTATTATGATAACCGGCGACCACAAGATTACGGCTTCCGCCATTGCAAGGCGTATCGGAATCCTCCAGGACGGCGACATAGCCGTAACCGGAACGGAGCTTGACGATATGGACGACGCTACTCTCCGCGAAAAGCTTCCTCATATAAGCGTATACGCAAGAGTAAGCCCGGACAACAAAATCCGCATCGTCCAGGCATGGCAGGATATGGGCAACATCGTAGCCATGACAGGAGACGGTGTAAACGACGCCCCTGCCCTTAAGAGCGCCGACGTGGGCGTGGCCATGGGAATCACGGGAACAGAGGTGGCAAAAGATGCAGCCTCCATGATTCTCACCGACGACAACTTTGCAACTATCATCAAATCCGTTCTCAACGGAAGAAACATATACGAGAACATCAAGAACGCCATCAAGTTCCTCCTTTCTGGAAACTCGGCGGCAATACTTACGGTTCTCTACACATCGCTTCTGGCTCTGCCTACGCCGTTTACCGCAGTGCAGCTTTTGTTCATTAACCTCATAACAGACAGCCTGCCTGCCCTGGCCATAAGCATGGAGCCTACCAACCCTAACCTTCTCAGCGAGAAGCCTCGTCCGAGAAACGAATCCGTTCTCACAAGGCCTACCCTCGTTCAGATAGGACTTCAGGGTCTGGTTATAGGAATTGCAACCATTGCGGCGTTTATGATCGGCCTCAAATCGGATCCGACCACCGCATCTACCATGGCTTTTGCGACACTCTGTCTTGCAAGACTGTGGCACGGTTTCAACTCCAGAGGCAAGGAGTCCATCTTCAAACTGGGACTTCTCACCAACGTGTACACCATCGGAGCTTTTGTTCTGGGAGCAATTCTGCTGTTCTGCATACTGCTGGTGCCTTTCGCAGCCGGCGCCTTCGGAATCGCAGCCCTTACGGCTTCCCAGATTGGCTGGATACTGGCCCTCGCCCTTGCGCCGACCGTCGTAATCCAGATAGTGAAAATCATAAAGTACTAAGTCTGGTGTACGTACATCAAATTGCAAGCTGACATATATTTTCCATATTCCTTGACGGCTCTCCCCGTCATGAAAGCAGTCCGGAGCGTTAATCGCCCGGGCTGTTTTCATTGTGCAAGGGTGTGCGGTGCAGGGGCTGGCTGTGGCCACGGATTTTAGCTTTGACAACTGGCTATTGTGCCTCCGGCTTTGACCTCAGTGCCGAAATCCGGCCCCTTTGTCAAGGCGTTTTTTTACAAAACGCTCGCTGCCGTGCAAAAATGTCAAGGCTTTTATCCTCTGCCGTGCCGATTCCCTTGACCTTTAACCTTCAAAACCTTTGCAAGGTCAAATTTCGCCTTGACCTCATCCCCGTTTATCGGCGGTAATGTCAAATGCCTTGCTTTAGGACTCCAAAAAAATGATAAGCATCTCTGTTATTCGGCTGTACTGAAGCGTCAAAACGAGTGTCTGGGCCGCTGGAGCTGGTTTTCAAGTTTGCGGCCCACGGGTTTTACTGCAAAATCGCCAAAGTCCTGGCAAGTGGCCGAGATTCTCACTTCTCCATCAGATTTTCAAAGCTGATTTCTCGGCCACGTCTCTGATTATAACTCAAAGCGGCACGGATTTCGTCGGC
>DXHZ01000011.1 GCA_019113145.1 Candidatus Avanaerovorax faecigallinarum | reverse complement strand
GACGTATAAGAACAATAAGAAAACGGTCAGGGTGGTAGAGGAGATTCCTCTCTGCTATCTGACGGCAGAAACAGATTCGCCCTATCTTACGCCGGAGCCGCTGCGGGGGAAGAAAAACCGCCCGTGGTACGTGGAGCACACCGTGCGCAGGATAGCCGATATAAAAGGTATAACCTTTGAGGAAGCGGCAGAGACAACGTGTGAGAATGCCCTGGTTTTTTTCGGGATAACGCATTAAATAAGAGCCGCAATAAGGAGGAACGTAAAATGAAAAAGAAAAGTGTTGTTTTAATGGTGCTTGCGATGGTGATGATTCTGTCTATGTCCTTTGCCATGGCGTCCTGTGGAGAGAAAGAAGATCCTACGCTGGAAAGCTACATAGCTTCGGATGAAGAGGCAAAGGCTGAAATAGAAGAGATGGCGGAAGCCAACGACCTCGCTATTTCCATAGTGGGAAATGAGCTTACATACACATATAAATATGATGAAACCTTTGATGCTGATCTTGCTGAAATGCTGGCCGGTGAGCTTGAAAGTGCAATGGGATCGATGAACAGCACTTTCAGTGGAATTGCCGCTGACCTTGAGGAGCAGACGGGCATATCCGGAATCACTGTTGTGGTTATTTACCAGAACGGCGACGGCAGCGAGCTTTACAGCGAAACTTTCACGGCTGAATAGTCGGGGGGTGGAGCCGCCGAAGTTTGAATCGCTGAGGTTTGATTCGATGAGGTTTGCTTCGCTGAGGTTTGACCAAAGGCTGCAATTTCGGCACTCAGGTCAAGGCGAAATTTGACAAAATACGTATGAAGAAAGTGAAAGGTCAAGGAATTATCGTGGCATTGAGCCGATTTCCTTGACCTTTTGTCGCTAATGCAGCCTGAATGTAAAGAAACGCCTTGACATTTTTGTCTGAGGAGCAGATTTTGTCAAAGCCACGGCATAAACCACAGATAACCCCGTTTCACCGCTTCTTTTTTCTGCGGGATACCACTGCGCCTGCTGTCAGAAGGACGGCGATAGCGGCAGCGGCTGCACATACACCGAGCCAGGCCGGGGAGAGCACCCAAAGCCACGACCAGCTGATGTTTCCGGTCAGTTTAAGGATGATGAACACGAGAGTGAGACTGCTGCAGAAGCCCATTCCCGTGTTGTTTATTTTTTTGCCGGTACTCTGCTGAAACAGGATTACCTTTATGCATATGCCGGAAAAGCAGAGGAACATTCCGACAGAAATTAGCACGATTGAAGAGGTCTGTGAAAAGTGCCTCAGGGCAGAGAGAAAAGCGCACATAACTCCGCAGACAATCAGAATGTACGAAATCATGCCTGCGAATCCGGCCGCTCTGTTTTCGGAAACGGTCTTTATGAGAATATCATCGGTTCTTTCTTTCATTTTTTCTTCCGGAATTCTTTCGCCGCTGAAAAACTCGGCGAGAGTAATTCCCAGCTCGTCGCAGAGAGGTTTGTAAAGGGAAGGGTCGGGAAGGTTCCGCCCGTTTTCCCAGTTGCCCACGGTTCTGTCCGATACGCCCAGCTTTTCCGACAAAGCCTGCTGGGTCATGCCGGCCTCACGTCTGCGCCCTGCTATAAACTTTCCTATTTTCTTCTGATCCATTGTAAGAGTCTCCTTTTCAGTGTCTGCCTTTGAAGAAAATTTTAGCAGAAAGACATATTACGGTACAGGAAACGGCTCAAGGGTTTTTCCGATTTCGGCTGCCGCGGCCATTGCGGAGGAAAAGGCGAACTGCAGATTGTATCCTCCGGTCATGCCGTCCACATCGAGAGTTTCACCGATGATAAAGAGCCCCGGACAGGATTTCACCTCAAAGGTTTTCGTGCTCACGGCGTCAAGGCTCACTCCGCCCCGGGTTGCCATTGCCGCATCAAAACCTGCAACTTTTGAAACCGTAAAAGTATCCGTCATAAGACGCCGGGAGATTGCCGAAAGCTTTCCGCAGGATTCGTCTTCCAGAAGCTGGGTAAAACTCTTCGGAAGCCCGAAAATTTCGGCTGCGGTGTTTGCCGGAGATTTTCTGCTTTCCGACAGGAGCCCGTTTATTTCCTTTGCGGTAATCTTCGCATCCGGCAGATAGTTTATGGAAAGTTTACAGCCGGGGTTAAGGTATCTGGAAATGTGAAGAATGACGGGGCCGGATAAGAACTTTTCCGCGAAGAGAAGAGGGCCTGTGATTTTTGCAAGGGGCTTTCCGTCCGGCGCAAAGGCTTCAGCAGATACGCGGGAAAACGAAACTCCGCTCAGACCGCCGTAGGGGTAGCCTTCCACGTAGACCGGAGCCAGCGCAGGCTGCGGCTTTACAATGTTTTCCGAAAGTCCGGGAATGTCGCGGGTCAGAACGCCTGAAATGGAGCCGTCGGAGCCGGTTTTTGGAAAAGAGGAGCCGCCGCAGGCAATGACCAGATTTCTGCACCTGAAGGTTTTACCGCCGGCAGTGACTTCCCATAGAGAGCCTTTTTCGAGCGGGGAAATCCTGTCTACTTTATGGCCTGTCATAATTTCAAAACCGTTTTCCCTTGCGCCGCGAACCAGTGCGTCAAGGACGTCCTTTGCCTTTTCGCTTTCGGGGAAGATTTTGCCGTCATCGCGGATGTACAGGTGAAGGCCGCGGTCCCGGAAAAACTCCATAAGCTTCAGATTGCCGTATTTGTAGAGGCAGGAACGGATTTTCGGGCCCGCCTCAAAGTAGCAGGGGATGAAGTCTTTGACGGAGCCGCCGTGGGAGAGATTACACATGCCGCCTCCAGAGATAAGAAGCTTTTGGCCCGGAGATGAAGAGTTCTCCAGTATGAGCCCGTTGACTTTTCTGTCCATTCCGCAGGCGCAGTAGAGTCCGGCCGCGCCGCCGCCTGCAATTATTACGTCGTAAATCATTGGAACCTCGTATACAAGTGATTTTTTACTGTGATAAGTATAACGTAATAGTAAAGAAGTGTAAACGAAAAAGAGAACCGCCCATACCACGCTGATTTGGAGGCTGGGCGGTTTATAAGGAATCAGGCGAGAGGCACCTGCAGCACAAATCTGATAAACAGACTTGCCACTACAAGACTTACAATAGTTCTTTCGAGGAAAATGATGAACATTTCAAACAGGTTGACCTTTATCTTGGTTATGAGAATCATTGCCACGTTATCGGACAGGTAAAGTACCTGTGTAATTGATATTACAGCTACCAGGAATAAAGTATAAGGTGAAGTTATTGTAGCGGAAGCAAGTACTGAAGGAATAAACATATCAGTAAATCCAACTATCATAGTCTGGGATGCCGCCTCCGCCTCAGGTATCTGCAGCAGCTCTAAAAGGGGCTGGAAAGGCATGCCAAGATAAGTGAATATAGGGGTATTGTATGCTATTACAAGTGCAACCGTGCCTACCAGCATAACGTTACCAAGCATTCCGAAAAGCATCATGCAGCTGTTTTTACCCCAGTCAGTCATATAACTCTTTACCGTATAGCCGTTATCATTTCCTTTTCTTACGGCTCTGGTCCAAGCCCATCCTAAGAGTGTATAGCCGTCAGGCTTGATTGATTCGCCTTCCTGTGCAGGGTTCTCAGTTATATACGTATCAGGTTTTCTCGACAGAGGTGGAATTCTGTTCAGTATAATTGCAGATACAACCGCAACCAGGCCGACAGTGAGATAAAATGTGAAGAACTGGTCTTCAAGGCCTACCTGAGTGAGCACTACAAGTGCGAAGGCAATCGAAACAGCAGAGAAATTGGTAGCGATGCTTGCTGCCTCTCGCTGGGTGTAGTACCCCTTCTCAAGCTGGCCATTTGTTATGAGGACACCGAGAGAAGTAGCACCTAACCATGAGGAAAGACAGTCCACGGCAGCTCTACCCGGCAACTTGAAAACTTTACGCATCAGTGGGCTTACAAGTGTGCCAACAAAATCCATAAGACCGAATTCGGTGAGCAGAGGAAGAAGTCCGCAACCGTACACTGCAATCGCAATGATAGTACAGATGAGGCTGTAGAAAACAAAGGAACCTGTATCAGGACCGATGAGCCATTCCGGACCGACATTGCAAAAAACCATTATCGTTACCACGGCGGCAAGGACTCTTATCAGCAGCCAGTACCACTTTGTACAGAATGCGTCCTTCAAAATCGGATGTCTGTCAAAAATTGCGGGATGCATGGTCGTACCTATGCATGACAAAATTGCAGATCCAACGATTATAATGAGAGCGATAAAAGGCAGAATGCCGGAAAAATGTGTGTTGATCCAGTCATTTAAAATTGTTATTGGGATGAGCATACCCCCGTTACCGTCAGGCACGGGACACATAAAGAGAAATGCACCTGCAGCTGAAGGTATAATAAACCTGAGAATCTGCCGGGCAGTAAATCCTTCATGCCGCTTTTTTTCATTAGCGTTCATGTTGACCTCCTTGTATTACATTTACATATGCTTTCCCGATTCTGTTAAGTGGAATTATAAATTCAATTTTATATTTTGTCAATCATAAAAATAAAAATTCTGTATTTCTTTATGATTTGCGTTTACACTTTAAACGATTTGATATATACTGAATTCTATGAACTAACTGGAGCGTGATATTATGATACTAGATAAGCATAGCAATGAAAACATTAAAGTGTTCTTTACATATTCTGCAATTCAGGAAATGACGATAAGCCTGCATGTAATGGCTAATCCGTCTCATCACCTCTATACCAAAGACTGGGCTGTAAATAAGTTTCAAAATCTGTCCGTAGAGTTACAGAGGGATATTCAGTTTTTTGCCGAAAATTATGCGGACTGGTTTTTCGTAATTGATGTTGTCAATTCCATAGTAGAGAAGGAATATCCGCGGAAGATGTCAGTAAATGATGTCCTTGATGAAATGATGACAATGGATGAATATCTGTTTGCGAAACTGTTTCTGGGGCTTACTGTTTTTGAGTATGATGAAAAAATGCTGCAGAGATGGATGAGGGAACCCGATTCTGTTACAGAACAGGAGTTGGGAGCGCAGTCAAGTTTTCTGTCCCTTGACAGTGCAAAGGCATTTCTGAAAGATATTGACGGAACTAAGATAAGACTTAAAAACACGCTGCAGAGATATTGGGACGAGTGTTTTAAAGAAGAATGGAAAAGTATTGAACCTTATCTTGAGTCTGTGGAGCGCAGGGAGGAACTCAAAATCCAAGACGAGAACTACATGGATTATATCAACGACCTTCATCCGGACCTTCTCATTACAGACGAGGAAATAGTTTTCAGAAAAGATCCGCCATATGCCGTTCCAATCAGAAAAATAAAGAAACTGGTAATCATTCTTTCTGTGTTTTCAACACCACATCTGAGCGGAAATTTTGTTGGAGATACCCTTGATATTTCAAAGAATCTCAACTTTCACTCTGTGAAAGTGAATGAAGAGATACCTTCAGAGCTCTCCAGTGTGTTGTATGCATGCAGTGACGCAACAAGACTGAAAATCATAAAAATATTGTGGAACAGCGATGCAACGACTACGGACATTGCAGAGATTCTGGAGCTATCTCCAAGTACGGTCTCCATACACCTTAAAGTGCTTCGAGACGCCAATCTTGTAGAGACAAATAAAATAAAAAAATATGTTCACTACTCAATAAAAAAGGAACCTTTCCTGAATCTGCAGGAGCGAATGAGCGGATATTTCACATATTAACAACACTTTTATCATCCCGGATGGATTTGGAAGTCCGGGACTTTTTTGAAAATTAATTAATTTTATGATTGACAAAATATAAAATTGAATTATAATCAAGTCATAATCAACTCCCGATTCTGTTCAGAAAATTAAAGCAACACATGTATAGCATGAGGAGGTAAAACATGAAACCGGAAATATTATTTCTACAGCAGGAGGACGTGATTAAGGTCGGGGTTCTGGATATGAAGAAGATTCTTGAAGATGCAGAGAAAACTTTTTCTCTTCTTGAGGCCGGGGAACTTAAGAATATGATGA
This sequence comes from Candidatus Avanaerovorax faecigallinarum, assembly GCA_019113145.1. Classification (GTDB taxonomy): domain Bacteria; phylum Bacillota; class Clostridia; order Peptostreptococcales; family Anaerovoracaceae; genus Avanaerovorax; species Avanaerovorax faecigallinarum. Next base: position 3,063 of record DXHZ01000011.1, on the reverse strand, counting down.
AGGTAAGCATGGTGCTCCCGGACCTTGAGCACGAAAAGGCTTTTTTTAATTCCATGCCTGCATATGTCGGTTCTGATATGAATGTTGCTGGAATAAAGTGGGCCGCTGAATCTAGAGAAAACATAACCAATCCAGAAATGCCTACAGGCGTGGATATAACAATTCTGAGCGATCCGCACACTGCACTTCCAATCTGCATTCTGGACGGCACTATTATAACCGCAATGAGAACATCCGCTTCAGCCGGTATTGCCGCTAAATATCTTGCTGGTCCAGATACTAAGAAAGCATGTTTTGTCGGCGCAGGTATCATTGGTAGAACTATGATAATGGCTATTTCTGAGAGTGTTCCAAGCCTCGAGGAAATCCTTATCTACGATTTAAACCGCGAGAAGGCAAAAGCTTTGATAGAGGAATATGGCGGACAATATAATGGCGTAAAACTGACTGCGGCCGAGGAACTTGAACCTGCCGTTCGTGATGCGGATTTAGTTGTGACTATGACGTCGACCAGAACACCATTCCTTAAAGAGGAGTGGCTGAAAAAGAATGCTATGGTTATTCAGATGGGACCACGGGAAGTTGAGAAAGAGGTCCTGACAAAAGCAGATAAGATATTTACGGATAGCTGGGAGGAACTTAAAGCGGTAGATATCTCTGTAATCTGCGACCTCTACAAGGAGGGAGCTCTTAAAGACGGCGATGCAACTGATTTAATGATGGTGGTTGCAGGCAAGGATAAAGGACGAACATCTGATGATGAAAGAATTGTCTATGTATCACTCGGAATAGGGACAATGGATATGGTCATCTCTGAAAGACTGTATAGAAAAGCTAAGGAAATAGGTGTCGGAACTAGATTAGTTTTGTGGGACAAACCGCTCTGGATATAGTATAATATCTGCATGAAAGTTTTATCTAAAGGAGCGTGATGATTTTGAAGCATAAATTTATAGCCAAGAGATACTGGAAGGATCAGAGCACGGCCATGGGTCAGTCCGACGTACTGGCTAAATCCTTTGACGATGTGATAAATTTAAGTCTGGGAGATCCGGATCTGATAACCGACGACATAATCATCGAAGGAGCGTTTAAGGACGCAAAGGCCGGACACACCAAGTACACCGACTTCAGGGGAGACCCGGAGCTGAGGGAGGAAATTTGCAGGTACTATAAAGAAGAGTACGGCATGGACGTGAAGGATGAAGAGGTGTTTGTGAGCACTTCCGCCTGCCTGGGAATGTATCTTGCACTGGAGGCGATTCTGGATGACGGAGACGAGGTGATCCTCCAGGCTCCGTATTTCACGCCGTATCCGCAGCAGGTGGAGCTTGCCAGGGGAATTCCGGTAGAACTTCCTACCTACGAAGAAGAGGACTTTCAGATAGATACTGACAGACTTGAGAGCCTTATAAACGAGAGGACAAAGGCTGTAGTCATAAACTCTCCGAGCAATCCTACGGGAAACTGCCTGACGGTGGAAACCATGGAGAAGATTGCGGCAATAGCCAAAAAGCACGATCTCATAGTGATTTCGGACGACATCTACACGTCCTTCAGCTATCAGAACCCGTTCGTGCCTATTGCGTCTCTTGCGGGAATGAGGGAGAGAACCATAATACTGAACTCCTTCTCGAAGAATTTCACCATGACGGGCTGGAGAATCGGAAACATCATTGCTCCCGATTATATAATCAGAACTATACAGCAGATAAACGAAAACGTGGTTTTCACCGCGCCGTCCATCTCCCAGAGAGCGGCCATCTATGCTCTGAGAAACCGGGACGTGATTCAGCCGCCGATGATAGAGGAATACAGAAAGAGAATGTTCTACGCTGCCGAAAGAATCAACGAAATTCCTAAGCTGTCGGTAATCTATCCGCCGAAGGGAAGTTTCTATCTCTTTATGAACATAAAGGAGAGCGGGCTGACGTCTGTGGAGGCGTGCGACCTGATTCTGAGAGAGGCACACGTCCTCATGCTTCCGGGCAACGCGTTCGGAAACTGCGGAGAAGGGTATGTGCGCATAGCCTGCACCGTGAACGTGGATACTTTGAAAGAAGCCTTTGACAGGATTGCGAAGATAAAGGAGTTTCAGGCATAAGGGAGAGAGCTATAACATGGACGACAGGAATTTGAACGAAAATAAACCGCCTGTTGAAAGGGACGAAATAAGAACCGTATACACCTACGACAAAGGCGGCACGGAGGAGCCGAAGACGTCCTGCGCGGCTCAGACCGGCGCAGCATACGAAAGCGGAAAGCCGGTGAAATCGGGAGGCTGGAAAAAGGGATTTGTCATATTTCTCATAATAGCCCTTGTGGTGGTCGTAGCCGGAGTTTCATGCAGCAGAGCCGTGACGGGATTCTTAGGTCCGGCGGACGAGGAGACGTATATATACGACAGCGACTATATTGCGGAACTTCACCTTGAGGGTACCATAACCGATGGCAACAGCGGCGACGGCTACAGTCAGGACTGGATAATGGAAAGAATTGAGAACCTGACCTACGATGAATTCAACAGAGGCATAATGCTCTACGTTGACTCGCCGGGAGGAAGCGTATACGCCACGGCCGAGGTGTACAAGGCCCTGAAATACTACCAGGAATACACCGAAAACCCTGTCTACGTGTATATGGGCTCCATGGCGGCATCGGGCGGATACTACGTTTCTGCGAACGCCGACAGGATTTACGCCAACGAAAACTGCTGGACCGGCTCAATCGGAGTAATCGTGGGAACGGTTTACGATTTTTCGAAGCTCCTTGAAAACCTGGGAATTAAGGCTATAAACATAACCTCGGGAGAAAACAAGGGCATGGGCGACGCCACCCAGCCTCTGACCGACGAGCAGAAGGACATATATCAGGGCCTCGTGGACGACGCCTTTGACAAGTTTGTCGCCGTGGTTGCAGAGGGAAGAGACATGACGGACGCCGAGGTGAGAAAGATAGCCGACGGCAGAGTCTACACTGCGGGTCAGGCTCTCGACAACGGACTCATCGACGCCGTGGGAGAGCTTGAAGAGGCTTACGCCGATATGGAAGATGAATACGACC
>DXHZ01000010.1 GCA_019113145.1 Candidatus Avanaerovorax faecigallinarum | reverse complement strand
CTTGCATCGTGCGACGGCGAGTGGATTCCCGTCCTTGAGAGAATGGGCTTCAGCGCGGAGATTTTCGGAGAAGGATCGTACATCATAAGGGAAATCCCGTTCTTCATGTCCATAGAGGAATCCGAGGAGTTTCTCGATGGTTTTTTTGACGCGTATGCGGAGGACGGAAAAGGGCCGGACAACTTCATCGCCATAGATAAAATCATTACCCGGTCGTGTAAAAGCGCAATAAAGGCCCACGATTACATAAAGCCGGAGGAAACGGAAGCGCTTATAAAGGATCTTAAAGCGTGCAGAAATCCTTTTTCCTGTCCACACGGAAGACCGACGTTTATAAGATTTTCTCTCTATGAAATAGAGCACATGTTTAAAAGAGCTTAAAATAGACGGAGATTACATGTCTGACAGAAAAAAAATCGTGGCTCTCTGCGGGCCGACAGCAGTGGGAAAAACTGAATACGCCATAGGCCTTGCGCGGGAATTTAACGGCGAAATCGTCTCCTGCGACAGTATGCAGCTTTACAAGTACATGGATATTGGAAGCGCAAAGCCTTCTGCCGATGAGCTCAAGGCCGCAAGGCATCACCTTGTGGACGAAATCGATCCGAGAGAGAGGTTTTCTGCCGCCGAATACGAGAAGCTGGCAACGGCAGTCATAAATGACATACTGGGCCGCGACAGACTTCCCATCATCGCAGGCGGTACGGGACTGTATCTCAATTCCCTCATTTATGAGATGGATTTCAGCGCGCCTCCCGAGGACGATTGCCTTAGGGCGTCCCTTTACGCCATTGCGGAGAATGAGGGACCGGATGCGCTCTTTGAAAGGCTTAAATCGGTGGATCCGGCTGCGGCCGAAAGGATACACCCCAACAACGTGAAAAAGGTCGTAAGAGCTATAGAATCCGCCGAATCGGGCATCAGAATCGCGGATTTTTCAGAAGTAAACAGAAAGCGGACTATGTGGGATGTGATTCTCATGTGTCTTGTACGCGACAGAGAGGAGCTCTACGACAGAATCAACAGGAGAGTCGATATTCTGATTGACAGGGGCCTGGTAGACGAGGTAAGAAGGCTGACCGAAATGGGCCTTGATGCATCGGATATTTCCATGAAGGGCATAGGATATAAAGAGATTATAGGATATCTGAACGGAGAATACGACCTGGACGAAGCCGTAAGACTGGTAAAGAGAAATACCCGTCATTACGCCAAGAGACAGCTTACCTGGTTTAGGCGGTATGACGACATGAAGTATTTCAACGCCTCGGAATATCCGTCGGACAGACTTTGCTTGGAGGATATGATTTCATGGCTCAGAAAAGAATTATAGTCCATAACAAGAGCGATAAACCCGACAACATCGTCAGGAAGGAAGCCGACATATACAGCCGGTGCGAGAGCCTTGAAAGGGAACTTCCGAAATTCCTGAAGGGATTTTTCGTTTACCTTAAAGGTAACGTCCTGCCCATGACCAGGCTTGCGTATCTTCACGACATAAAGTTCTTTTTCGACTATCTCATAAACGAGACGGCGCTGACGGAATCGGAAACCCCGGCCGGTATCACCGTGGCCGAAATGAGAAAGCTTAAGGCTTCCGACGTCAACGCCTATATAGATTACTGCAGGCACTATACCAGAGAAACCGACAAGGCAGTCTACGTGTACGAAAACAGCAGCAAAAGCCTTGCAAGAAAGAAATCCTCGGTGTCAGTGATGTTCAAATACCTCTACAGAGAGGAGCTTCTTCCTAAGAACATAACCGACGGCTTTGACCCTATCAGGGTTCCGAAGGCAGGGGAGAGGGAAATCAAGGCTCTTCAGGACGACGAGGTTATGATAATGCTGGACGCCGTCTCCGACGGTACGGGTCTGACAAAGCATGAAAGGGCCTACTGGGAAAAGACAAAGCGCAGAGACAAGGCGATTCTCGTTCTGTTTCTCACATACGGACTGAGACTTTCAGAGCTTCAGCAGCTTAACGTCTCTTCTTTCAACTTTCACAGAGGAGAGTTCAAGATATACAGAAAGCGGGGCAAGGAATCCATGATGCCCATAAACGATTCCGTAAGAGAAGTCGTAACCGATTACATAGACCTTGAACGGCCGCGGGACGACGAACTGACGGAAGAGAATAAGGACGCGCTCTTCCTCTCCCTTCAGGGAAAACGCATGACGGAAAGGCAGATAAGAGAACTTGTCAAAAAATATACATCCATAGCTCTTCACACCTCAAGAGACGGAGGCTACAGCCCTCATAAGCTGAGGGCCACGGCTGCAACGAGCCTCATAGGACGGGGAAACTCCATATATGACGTTGCGGCGCTTTTAGACCACGAACAGGTTACCACCACCCAGCTTTACGCAAGGCATAAGGCCGGCGTGAAAAGGGATCTTGTCAGAGATATGGAATGGGAAAAGGAAAGGAAACAATGACAGAATCAGAAAAGCTTCTTAAGGAATCTCTCGGAGTCTCCCCCGAGGTCATAGCTCTCGTAAGCAGATGCGAGGAAGAGCTTCGTGATGAGTTCAGAAAGGCCGACGACATAGCGGAATATAACCAGTATAAGGTTTTGTCGGCTCTTCAGGAAAACAGAATATCGGATACTCACTTTGCATGGAACACGGGCTACGGCTACGATGATGCCGGCCGCGACGCTGTTGAAAAGGTATACGCCAATATATTCGGGACGGAGGCCGCTCTCGTAAGACCTACCATAGTGAACGGAACTCACGCTCTTGCCATTACCCTCATGGGTATTTTAAGACCGGGAGACGAGCTCATTTACTGTACAGGCGGGCCATATGACACGCTGGAGGAAGTAATAGGCATAAGAGGGGAAGGCATGGGATCCCTCAAGGATTACGGCGTCACCTATAAGCAGGTGGAGCTTCTTCCCGACGGTTCCATAGACCTTGAAACTCTTAGGAAAACCATTTCAGACAGGACCAGAATGGTATGCATTCAGAGAGCTACCGGATACGGTTGGCGTAAATCCATTACGGTAAACCAGATTGAAGAAGCGTTTAAAACGGTTCACGACATAAGAAGCGACATCGTCTGCATGACCGATAACTGTTACGGTGAATTTCTCGACGTCAAGGAGCCTACCGATGTGGGTGCGGACGTCCTTGCGGGCTCTCTCATAAAGAATCCGGGCGGAGGTCTTGCCCTTACCGGCGGCTACGTATGCGGAAGAGCCGATCTGATCGAAAAGATATCGTATCGCATGACGTGTCCCGGAATAGGAGGGGAGTGCGGCCTGACATTCGGTCAGACGAGAACCGTTCTTCAGGGACTTTTCCTGGCTCCGAGAACCGTAAACGGGGCGGTGAAGGGCGCAATGCTGTGCGGAAGCGCGTATAAATCTCTGGGATTTGACATTTGCCCTGATACGGGAGATGCCAGAAGCGATATAATTCAGGCCGTAAGACTGGGTTCCGCAGAAGCCGTCGTGGCTTTCTGCGAGGGAATTCAGGCCGCCGCTCCCGTGGATTCTTTCGTAACACCTGTTCCATGGGCAATGCCCGGATATGAGTCGGACGTCGTAATGGCGGCAGGAGCCTTTGTCCAGGGCTCTTCCATAGAGCTTTCCGCCGACGCTCCCATAAGAGAGCCGTATAACGTATATTTTCAGGGAGGACTCACATATGAGCACTCCAAGTTCGGGGTCATTAAATCCCTCGATGCGCTTTATAAAAAGGGGTTAATAAAGCTTTAAAAGCATAAGGGGAACATCATGAAAAAGGGAAATTTTAAAGAGAAGAAAAATTTAATAGAGGAAGAAGTCAGGGAAGAACTGCACCGTGAGAAGGCCGAGGTCAAAGAGGCAATTAAGAACACGAAACGCAGCAAGGTCGTACTGTCCATACTGAAGCTCCTCCTGCTTTTCACCATCGTAATTGCGATTCCGGTATACATCGTTTTCTACCACAGGGATTTCATCACCAGCTTTGACAGTATAGAGGACGTAGTGTCTTTCCTGGAAAACTACAAGACGGAAAGCATTCTCGTTTATATCGCGATGCAGGCCGTTCAGATTATAATTTCCGTGATTCCCGGCCAGGCCTTTCAGTTTGCCGCCGGAATTCTGTGGGGATTCTTTCTGGGGCTGCTGTTTTCGCTCATTGGCGCCTTTGTCGGAACCACCATATCATTTTACCTGGCAAAGCTTCTGGGACGTGACGCCATGCATCTTCTCTTCACCGAGGAAAAGATGAACTGGTTCGTCGAAAAGCTTAACAGCAGGAAGGCCTACACTATAGTATTCCTCATTTATCTCATACCCGGTCTGCCTAAGGATATTATGAGCTATGCGGCGGGTATTTCTTCGATGAATTTCAAGGCTTTCCTCATATTCTCCATGATAGGCAGAACTCCCGCAATGTCGGGCAGCCTTCTCATCGGAGCCCTTTATTTCAGCGGACACTACGGCATAATGATAGCCATCGGCGTCTTTGCAGTGGCTGCGTTCGTCCTTTGCATAGTGTTCAGGAAGCAGATAAGCAACTACATAGACAAACTTTACGAAAAAGTAACGGAGGATTAAATTTTGGCAAAGAAACATTATCCGGATGAAGAAGAATATATTGTTTCAAGAAAGGGGAGGAAACCCGGAGAAATCGGTAAAATCAGCAGATTTCTTCTCGTTTTTCTCATTGTTTTAATACTTCTTGCCGTGTATATGGTCGTAAAATACCGCAATTCCGAACCCCTTACCAATGAGAGCACGGAATTCTGGGCTGAAATTTACGACGGCGACATAGACAGCAGTAACATTTCAGAACTTGAAGGCTTTGATGAGAAATGTAAGGAAGGAACACCGGCCTACCTTAACATAAAGAACTTTATCGACGGTGAAGAATATATGTCTGATATCGAGTTCGACGGAGAAGTTTACAGATACAGTTCTTCAGTGGGTAACGGTATTATTTCCGGCAGCTTCAGCAATGAGGAATATCCATACTGCACTTATTACAGCGGAACCTGTGACGGTGACAAAGTCGTTCTCATGTCTCTGTCTCAGTCCGAAGAGCTTGCGGAACTCGATATGAAAACCGTATATGATGAAGTAATAAAGGACAGCGCCGGAGACAGCGGAAATTACAGCGAAGATCAGTTTCAGGTAATACTTTTAGGATATGTTGAATAGTTTTCTTCTTACCTTAAAACAGTTCATAAAAAAGGACACAGTTCTTGCCATTGCAGCAGCTCTGGCTCTCGTGTCCTCTTTTTTAGTGCCGCCGAATCCGGCCTACGGAGAATATGTGGACTGGAATACTCTGGCGCTTCTCTTCAGCCTCATGGCAGTCGTCAAACTGCTTCAGAATGCTCACGTTTTCACGTATTTTGCGGGTATTCTTATAAACAAAGCTTCGGACACGCGGCTTATCCTGGCTATTCTCGTCTTCCTGCCTTTTGCGGCAAGCATGTTTATAACAAACGATGTAGCGCTGATTACCTTCGTTCCGTTCGGCCTTGAGGTTCTCAAAACGTGCAGCCAGAGAAGACTTATAATCCCGATGGCGGTGCTTCAGACCATTGCAGCCAATTTAGGCAGCATGGCGACGCCTATGGGCAATCCTCAGAATCTCTACATATACGAACAGTCAGGAGAGTCGATGGGCTGGATTACCGGAATTATGGCTCCTTACGCCGGTATCTCTTTTTTTATGATAGCTGTAATCGTTCTGTTTACGGGAGGGGAGACTGTGGAAGTTTCCCGGATCACCGCCCGGATAGGACGAAAGCGGGATATAGCAGCAGGAATCGCGGGATTTGTGCTCTGCATAGCTGCGCTCTTTGACGTTCTTCCGGTAATTCACCTTGCAGCCTTTATATTCCTGTTTATGGCCGTATGGGACAAAAAATCTCTCTTTCAGGTGGATTATTCGCTGCTTCTCACATTCATTGCATTCTTTATCTTCATAGGTAATACGGGATCACTGAGCGTAGTTCGTGATTTTATGTCAGAAATGGTGGAAGGGCATACGGAAATGACGGCAATACTCGCAAGCCAGATTGTAAGCAACGTTCCGGCTGCGCTTTTACTCTCGGGATTTACGGATAACTGGGAGCAGCTGGTCATAGGGTGCAACCTGGGAGGTCTCGGTACGCTCATAGCATCCATGGCAAGCCTCATATCTTATAAGTTTATAGCCGGGGATTATCCTGAACTTAAGACAAAATATATAATTACATTTACCGTCCTGAATGTTGTATTTCTCGCAGTTCTCCTTATAGCTGGAATATTCCTGTAGTCTTTTCGAACAAACGTTCATTTTTCTCTTGACAGCGAACAGATGTTCTGTTATTATGTTCTCAGTAAAAAGAACATACGTTTGTGAAGGGCGGGTGAAACCATGACAGGTGCTGTACATAGCAGAGAAAACGGAAAGAGATACAGAATAGCTTCCAGATTAAAGTTTACCATATTTATAACCATAGTGATTCTTATGGCTGTATTTGTTTTAGCTACAATGGCCGGATTTAACGATGTCAGCGGTTCCGCCATAGATCAGTTCGAATACAGGACCGTAGCTTCCGGCGAAACATTATGGTCCATAGCGTCTGACTATAACGACGGTTCCGAAGACATACGCCAGACCATCTATGAAATATGCCAAGCTAACGACATTACGGCTGAAACTCTTACTGCAGGACAGCAGCTTGTTATACCGCTGTAATATGGCCGTAAAAACGAGGCTCTAATTTGCGTTTTAAGCGATTTTTTATGGCAGGGTAATATCTCAGGTCATATTAAAAATGCCATCATTTTTCCAAACCATATATAAAAGAAAATAATCCCTTAGCCGGGCCGCTCATCAAGCTGAAGACTGGGAAGCTGTGAGTTGGACCGCGACAGCGAGGGGTTATTTTTTTTAATGAAGTATGTGTCCCAATGAGAGTGACAGAAGAATATCGTCATATGTTAATTATATGAGAGCTTATGAGAGCTATGGGATTTACGTATGCCGTGGCGGGCAGTGATTACCGCTTTCCCGCGGCACTTTGGCTATAACTATTCCCAAAATTATGTTTTTAGGAATAGTTATCCTTCTTTCCTCTTTGCCTCCTGTTTAAAAGAGCGCTCCCTTTTCCTTTCGGTCGAAGCGCCCTTATAATTCTACTTTCCGGTATAATCACTCATTACTGCATCATACCATTCCATATTATTTTCGGTTGGATTATATTCTTTTACCAGTTCATAAAATTCCTTTATTAGATTTCCTTTGAAATGTTCGCCGACTAAACTGAAACCGTCATTGTCACTTGTTAACTTATTCATATGATACGTTTCATTTTTTGCATCGTAACCCCTGTTTATGAATGCTAAATCCTCAAGGCTGCCGTCTTTCAGATAGAACGTTACGCGGTATATATTATACCCGCCCTTTTCTGTCGAGATACTGGCCCCTTCCGATTCGCACCCGTTAATCGAACTGATCAGATTGCTGATGTCCTCTGGATTGCCCACTCGGGCAGTGTCGAAGTCACCTTCTACTGAAAGTTCAACGTAAGACACTTCAGAAGCATCCACATCTATTCCGCTAAATGTTCCGAAGATAAATATGCGTAGAAAAACTACGATAATAATCAGTATAAGTGCAGCTATAAGCAGAATCTTTCCTTTTCTCGCGATAATAGTATGGCACATATTAATCCCTCTCGTATATCCCGTATTTTATCCGGCGTTGAACGGACATCTCTTGCCGATACACTGATTGTTCTCATGAGAATGACTGCATCTGATTTCAGTCATCTCCATCTTAACTCCGAGATTTTCTTCTGCAAATTTTACGGCTTCGATAGTCGCCAGATATGAATTCCTCTTGCAGCATCTCGGGCCTCCGACTTCGCCGATGCTTCCCAGAGCCTTTGACGTCATGGCATTGGAAAGTCCCCATGGTTTTTCAGCAAGGGGCGTCGAACCTGTAACTATGGATACGAATATACCTGCGCTTATTCCTGCTCCGCAGGCTCCCCAGAATCCGCATGCTCCGCCGGGAACCTCCCTGCCCCTCTCCTGCATCTCCATAAGAGATTGTTCAAGGTCTATATCTCCGCCTGCGTTGTGATATGCAGTGAGAAGCGCTGATCCTACCATAATGTGGTGTTCCGGTCCGTGCATGTGACAGAAATCCATATTCATAAGTCTGTCCATAATTTCCACCGGATTAGAAGACTTTTCCTTCAGACAGGCGGAAATCACCGTATCTATACCGCTTTCGTGGCAGCTGCTGCAAACAAAATGGCCGTTTTCACACTTTGTCCGGGTAATTTCCTTTTTATGACATATTTCACATTCCATTTCGACGCCTTTTTCCATATACTGAAGCGGCGCGCCGCATATTAAACATTCGTCTCTTGCTATATTTTCAGAAACTGCTCCTGCCAGTGATTCTGCAATCTGAAGTTTTTCTTTATTATGCATAAAAGCCCCTCCTCATATTTGTATTATATATCACATGAGGGCTGTTATCACTATAAAAAAAAGAGACTGAGAGATTTTCAGCCTCTAAAAGCGTCATTTTTATATCAGACAGCCTACAGATAGCAGACCTGTATCACGTAGAAGTAGTGCAATATGCTTCCTGCAAGAACGAAGAGGTGCCATACGAAGTGCATGTACTTCTTCTCAGGGTGAGCGTAGAACGCTATTCCCGCCGTGTAGCACACTCCTCCGCCCACTAACAGCGCCAGCTGGCCCGGCGTAGAAATAGCGAGAAGCGGTTTGATTGCAAGAATTGCCATCCAGCCCATCACCACGTATAAAACCATGCTCAGCTTGTTAAAGCGCTCCAGGTCGATAAGGTTGCAAATGATTCCTATCACTGCGCACGTCGCTATTACGGCAAAGAGCGGAATTCCTATGGTATCCTTAAGAGCCACAAGGGTAATCGGCGCGTATGTGCCCGCTATGAGAAGGAAAATCGAACAGTGGTCGAATACCCTCAGCACCCTCTTTGCATGGCCCTTCGGAACCGCGTGGTATACGCAGGAAGCCGTATAGAGAACTGTAAGGCTTATTCCGTATATTACGGCTCCGGAAAGTCCTCCCGAAGAAGCCGCAAGGTATATCATCACAGCTGTTCCGGCCGCCGCCAAAAGCACTCCCAGTCCGTGGGATATTGAATTGGCAATCTCCTCTCCTAAACTCTGTCTCGGTAAAGTTACGGTAGTCATACCCGGTCATCTCCTTTTGATTGATGTCGAAATCATTATATCTGGTATTTAATATTACATTAACATATGTAGTGAATTATTTCAAGTGGCTTTGATAATTTTGTTATTGAACAAAATCTTCCGACCGTGATATAATGGTGCCCGGAGGGATAAAATTATGAATAACTCGGAAACAAAATATATTGATAAACTGAAATCCTGGGCTGAAACAGTAGGAAATCACCCTTTACCGGATTGGAATGAGCTTCCGGAGCTGGAGCTTTACATGGATCAGGTAATTATTCTTACAGGCAGATATCTCGGCTACATGGAGCCCCTTACAGGCGATGACAAGCCCGTAACGCCCGCCATGATAAACAACTACGTTAAAATGGGACTTATGCCCCCTCCCGTAAAGAAGAAATACAGCCGCTGTCAGCTGGCATGTATAATTATAATATGCATACTGAAGCGTTCCCTTACCATGTCCGCCATTCAGAAGATATTAAATAAGGATATGGCGCCGGCGGATATCGAAAGACTGTACCGGACCTTTACGGAAAACCGCTCCGCCGCCCTTTCCTATGTGACGGATCAGTTAAGGACACGAAGGGATAAAAATATCGCAGAAGACGAGGCGGACGGCGAATCTTATATAGTACGACTTGCCGTTATTGCCGATTTCTGCAGGTTTTCTGCGGAAAAGCTGGCTGGTGACCTGAGTATATACGATATTGACGGCTCGGAAGGAGATGACGAATAATGAAATACGATTTTACTTCCATAATGGACCGTCACGGTAAAGACGCAATGGCCGTTCAGGACGGAAAGATGTTCCACGGACCGTGTCACTTGAGATTTAACCTTGCCCTTCCTCTTTCCAGAGTGAAGGAAGCCTTTGAAAGACTGGATAAATACGTATTTAACGCAGAATAAGACGAAACCGGGATGCCAGACTCAGGCTCCCGGTTTTAAGTTTAGTATATCATCTTCTCTGTTATCATATCAAAGACACTCTCCGGCACGTTTTTCACGTCGTGAACGGCAGAGCCTGCAGAGGCGAACTGCCTTATTTTTATGTTTCTCGCCTTGAGTTTTCTCTTAATCTCCGAAGATGAGGCTTCGCAGCTTTCGATGTTTCTCATTTTAAGAAATACGTTTTTAGTCTTGTAGCCTCCCGAAGTTACTCTGACGGCGTCAAAGCACACGCTTACGGCCGTATGCCTGTAGCACAGCCACCTGCCTGTAAGATACATAATGAGAAAAATCGCGAAAATCCAGACATCGTCAAGCCACGCGGCAATGTTCATACCCGACACGACAAAGGCTGCAGCCGTTACGGATATGAAAAAAGCCGAGCCGAAGGTCATAAAGAAAAGCGGCGCCGCATTCTTTGCTGGCCTGACAGGCTCATATGATCCGATGTCGCAGCCGAGGAAGCCGCTTACCGTTTTATAGGCGTCCTCTCTTCTCACAAGAGGCATAAGCAGGGGCTCCTCCGCGCTTGCCCCTCCTTCACCGTATCCTATGGCATACACGTAAAGGCAGCCTTTTCCGGCAAAGCGCATGAAAAGAGACTGTTCGAAGTTAAAGCCGCTTATCTTCGCCTTTGGAAGCACGTAGTCCTTCTTATTTAAAAGCCCGTAGCTTATCCTTATATTTTTCTCATCTTCCTTTACGGTAAAGTTATAGTACCTTATAAAGGAACCGACAGCCCCTGCTATGGCGGAAAGCAGGAAGAAAACCACCGCCAGAGCGAGAACGGTTCTGCCGAGGCCTGTTCCCAGGCCTAAGAAGAAAACTACCGCCTGCTCTGTCAGATTTCCCGTGTCAACTATCCATGACAGATAACTGCTTGCCGCTCCGTAAAGGGCAAAAGCCGCAGCAACAATCTTCCAGAACATGGAGCCCTTTGATTTCAAAAGTCCCATGAGAAGAAGCTCTGAAGCCGGCGATATGTGGCGGACAGTGTATGATTCCCCGGCGACTGGGATTGCCTGAACGGCAGCCTCAACGTTTTCGGTACAGGTCTCCGCTTTCTTATGTGATACGAGAATTTTCTGCAGTTCGTCTGCCCTCTTCCCGCTGAATATCATGGAAATCTTGCTCTCCGTGCTGGAAAGATTGCTTCCGTTGTCCACGGTCAGCTTCTTTGCGCCGAAAATCCTGTAGAAGACTTTGGCCGAAACGTCTACGGAGGTGATAGATGAAAGAGGAACTTCCTGAACGGATTTTGATATGAAGCCCTTTCTGACGATAAGATGGTCGCCCTTTACCTCGTATGTAGTGCAGAGGTACGATATGATCCTTCCCAGAGGTCCGATGACAGCTATAACCAGAAGAACCGTGTTCTCTAAAAGCGCATCGATGTTTCCTCTGATAACGGCATATGCGATTGCAAGAATCGTAAGGCTGAAGTCGGCAAGAAAGTTATCGAATATGTAAAGAGGGCTTCCCTTGACAGGTCCGAAATTCATTACAGAACCCCTCTTTCCGCCACTCTGCTGTAAAGCCGCGACTTAAGCTTATCGACCATGTCATTGGCGGTTTCTTCCGTAAGCCCGGGAATTTCATAGGTTCCGCTGGCAAGGTTAATCTCAACTTTATAAAGCCCGTATTTCTTCATTATCGGCCCTTGCTTCGTGGTTATATCCTGAATTCGGATAACGGGAACTACGACCTGGTTGACCCAGTGAACGCCGTGTCTTATAACAACTCTGTCGTCGGTGATGTAATAGCCCCACTGTCTGTATTCAAGTCTGTTGAGAAAAAGCGGATCCGCCAAAGCCAGCACCAGCCAGATTCCGCATGCTCCGCATATTAAAAACTTCCAGATGAGAGCCAGTCCCGAGGTAAGTGTAAAATACAGTATTACCCCTTCGATAACCACCGTTACAGCTATCAGAATAAAGCTGGAAGTCATCATACACTTTATAAATCTCTCATCCGGTTTTTGAAATTCCATTATCTGTTCTCCTTAGATGTCACGACAAATCACCTGTCTCCTATCATATAGTCTTGCGGCCGCGAAAGCAAGGAAATTAATCGTTTTCATGCATCAAAATACGATAAAAGGACAGATGGGGTCAAAGCCACCCGCCATGCCGCTGTTAATCGAAACGAAGCTGAGATGACAGAGCGAAGTAGACGGTCACGTCCTCCTCTCCCCTGACTTCAAAATATTCAAGTTTTCCGTTTTCATCCAACTGCGCTGACCCCGATATGTCTTTGTTAATCGGATTTCCGAAACTCTTCAGCACGACCTTCGCGGTAAAGTCGTATCCGCCGTCTGTTATCGTCATTTCAAAGTCGGTAACTTCCATATCGACGACATGTATGTAGGCCATATACGGTATATCGTACTCCGCAGAAGCTATAAATCTATCGAAGCACTCCTCTGTCATATAAGGCTTGAATCTTTCATAAACCCATGGTGGAAGAGCTGTGTTTACGGTATTTTCCGTCGTCTGAATCTCTCCTGCCCCGTCAGACACGCTTTTTATATCATCGTATTCCGCTTTTGACAGCTCCGTAAACATGCCCTCGACGACACGCTTAAGGCCGAACTCTTCGCTATCCGTAAGCTTTGCCAGGAGAACGTCCTTATGCCCGTCTGTTATATAAATCTCTCGTATCTTTCCCTCGCTGTTATCAAAGCAGGCGCTGAATTCTCCGCTGTACTCGTCATTAAATCTGTAAAACGGATAATCGTAGTAATATGCGGTAATATATGCCCTGTCTCCTTCGACTTTTAAATCCGCCTTATCAAAGGCCGCACCCAGTTCCACAGACATTCCATGGACTTCTATTTCGCTTTTTTTTCACATCGATATCAAAGCGGACTTCTCCGTTGCACCCTTTCGGCGCAGATGAAGTTAATAGATATACTCCCGCACAGATTATCGCTAATAGCACGATAAAAACAACCGTTTTTGCACGTTTTGACATCACAATACCCTCCTTAAATCAAGAAATACCCCCTTGCACTCTTTTTTCAGCTGTGCTTTAATCCGGCACCTATGAGAAATCCCGGAACTACGTAGATGAACGGTACATACGCCAGAATAACATTCATCGCCGATATTATGTTAAACGGAATCAGAGAAAACGGTCTCAGAAAGAAAAACAGCGCTACAGTCCATATGGCTATGATAATTCCTGTCCAAAGCATTGCTCTTCTTCCCTTTTCGGATTTTCGTAAAGCAACATTCATACAGTACCCCAAAGGAAACCCGATAGTCATAAACAGGAACGGCACTCCGATGCAAACGCTTATCAGAGACCATATGGAAATCTCTCCGGTCTGATACTGAGCAGGCAGTAGATACCTTTCATAGATAATAAGGCTGGCAGCCAGAGCTGCAACAATAAAATTTCCTAAAATATAACCCTTCTTCATGTTCTTCCCTCCTTACCCATCTATGTAATAATCAATTTATGTGCATTTATTGGCTTTATTTTATCATAATTTTTTAAAAAGACAATCCGTAAAAGAGATGTTCATCGAGAACGACGCTTGTATATAATTTAGACGAAAACTATGCACAAAATACATTTTAATAATAAATAAAAAAATATATACGATTTCCTTTACAGTCGAAAAAAATATGGTAGACTAAAAGAGTAATTTATAGTTTTAGAATTGGGAGAGAGCTATGTCAAAGCTTAATAAAGCGTTTTACGTATACGGGTTTCTATATGTGCTGCTGGTACCTATGTTAAATAGATTCAGCTGGTACTATACGTTAGCAGCGACCTCAGCACTCGGAGTAATATCAGTGTATGTATTCGTAAAGACTGTAAAATATGACTGGGAACCCAGGTACAGAAATTTAAATATATTATTCGTTCTCGTATTTCAGACTGTTGTATTCATCTACGTCAGGATTCTGTAAACGATTCAAAAGCCGGAACCTATCTCATAATAAAAGGCTCCGGCTCTTTTAATTCCGACCGTATTTTACTATTTAAAGTACTTCACTGCCGACCTGAACATTCCCATGTCGTAATTTCCGGCAACGTTCTTATAGAGGTTCTTTCCTACGCGTTCGGAGTGTCCCATCTTGCCGAAGACTCTGCCGTCAGGGGAAGTGATTCCCTCGATAGCGTAATATGAGCCGTTAGGATTGAACTGAATGTTTCCTGTAGCATTTCCGTTAAAATCCACGTACTGAGTAGCTATCTGACCGTTTTCCGCCAGCTTTCTGATGAGCGACTCCTCTGCGATGAATCTTCCCTCTCCGTGAGAGATTGGAACGGTAAAGATGTCACCCGGCTTTGTTTCCGCAAGCCAAGGCGACTTATTGGAAGCGATTCTCGTCATAACCAGCTTCGACTGGTGGCGGCCGATTTCATTGAAGGTAAGGGTCGGACAGCTCTCGTCCGTATCTGTTATCTTTCCGTAAGGCACCAGTCCCAGCTTAATGAGAGCCTGGAAGCCGTTGCATATACCTGCCATCAGGCCGTCCCGCTTTTCCAGAAGGTCTTCAACTGCCTCTTTAATCTCACCGTTTCTGAAGAAGGCCGTGATGAATTTTCCGGAACCGTCAGGCTCGTCTCCTCCGGAGAATCCGCCCGGAATGAAGATCATCTGCGACTGGTTTATCTTACGCGCGAATTCTTCGACGGAAGCGGATACTGCGTCAGATGTAAGGTTGTTTATTACGAATATTTCGGGCTCGGCCCCTGCTGCGGCAAAGGCTTTAGCCGAATCATACTCGCAGTTGGTTCCCGGAAATACAGGAATGAGAACTTTCGGCTGAGCAGTCCTGACACTGCACGTGTACCTTTCGGAAGCATCGTAAGTGATGTTTTCCTCTTTAACAGGTGAAGTCTCTATGTTGCAAGGATAGATTCCTTCAAGTTTATCCTCGTAAGCTCTTTCGATTTCCGCCATATCAGCCTTTTCGCCTGCGAAGGCAATGGAGTAGTCGTCTGTAGTTCTTCCCAGCTTTACAGTGGTAAATCCTTCCGCGACCGCCCACTTTGAGGCAAGCTCTTCGCTGCACCTGTCGCAGCCCGTCTCCACGATAAATGAACCGTATGAGTATCCGAAAATATCTTCCTCTGAAATTTCCTCATCAAATGCGAATCCTGTCCTGTTTCCAAGAGTCATCTTCATAACGGCTTCGGCGACTCCGCCGTATCCCGGCGTATACGCGGCGACTATTTTTCCGTCTGCTGAAGCGTCGTGCACTGCATCATAAAGCTTCTTAAGAGCCTCTCCTTTCGGCAGCCCGTCCTCGTCCTTATCAGGAGTTAACATAAATACATTATGGTTAGCTTCTTTGAATTCCGGTGAAATAATCTCAGAAGCGTCCGCAGTGGTTACCGCAAAGGATATGAGTGTCGGAGGAACGTCGATATCCTCAAAGCTTCCGCTCATGGAATCCTTTCCGCCTATGGCCGCAACACCTAAATCCATCTGGGCCTTATATGCTCCTAAAACGGCTGCAAGCGGTTTTCCCCAGCGTGACGGTTCCCTTCCCGGTTTTTCAAAGTATTCCTGGAATGAAAGATAAGTCTCGTCAAAGGATGCGCCGGTTGCTATAAGCTTGGAAACGGATTCCACTACCGCAAGATATGCTCCTCTGTAAGGGCTTGCGGAGGAAATATAAGGATTGAATCCGTAGGACATTACGGAGCACGTATCGGCATTCTTTGTTTCCGATGAAATCAGGTTTACCATGGCCTGAATCGGCGTTCTCTGGTACTTTCCGCCGAAAGGCATGAGAACGGTTCCCGCTCCAATGGTGGAGTCAAAGCGCTCGGAAAGACCTCTTCCTGAGCATACGTTCAGATCGGAAGCCAGAGCTTTCATCTTATCCGCAAATGTACCTTTCTTAAGCACCTCGTTTACAGGTCTTTCAGCTGTGCAGGAAGGCTCCGAAATTTCTATATCTATGTGCTTTTCCGCGCCGTTGGTATCCAAGAACGCCCTTGAAATATCGACGATAGCCTTGTCGTTCCAGTATATCTTAAGCTGAGGCTCTGCCGTTACACGCGCCACTATGGTGGACTCAAGGTTTTCAAGGCGCGCAAGCTCCATAAACCTGTCGGCATCGTCCTTTCCTACGACTACGGCCATTCTCTCCTGAGATTCGCTTATGGCAAGCTCGGTTCCGTCAAGTCCCTCGTACTTTTTAGGTACGGCATTGAGGTTTATTGAGAGCCCGTCTGCCAGCTCGCCTATGGCTACCGAAACTCCTCCTGCTCCAAAATCGTTGCACCGTTTTATGAGTCTCGAAGCCTCAGGGTTTCTGAAAAGTCTCTGCAGCTTTCTTTCCTCCGGAGCGTTACCCTTCTGAACCTCTGCTCCGCATTCGGCAAGGGAGTCGAGGGTGTGGGATTTCGACGATCCGGTTGCTCCTCCGCAGCCGTCACGTCCCGTTCTGCCGCCTAAAAGTATTACGATATCGCCGTCTACGGGCCTTTCACGTCTTACATTTTCAGCCGGAGCAGCGGCCACCACTGCGCCTACCTCCATACGCTTTGCCACGTACCCAGGATGGTAAAGCTCTGATACCTGCCCCGTTGCAAGTCCTATCTGATTGCCGTAGGAGCTGTATCCTGCAGCTGCTGTGGTCACAATCTTTCTCTGAGGAAGTTTGCCCTTCAGAGTTTCCGAAACCGGCTTAAGCGGGTCGGCAGCGCCCGTAACTCTCATAGCGGAATAGACGTAGCTTCTTCCCGAAAGCGGGTCTCTGATCGCTCCGCCTATACACGTTGCGGCTCCGCCGAAAGGCTCGATTTCTGTCGGATGGTTGTGAGTTTCGTTCTTGAAGAGCAGCAGCCACTTTTCCGTTTCGTTTCCGAACTTAACGTCTACCTTGACCGTGCAGGCGTTAATCTCCTCGGACTCGTCCAGACCTTCTAAAAGTCCTCTCGCCTTAAGGGATTTGGCTGCGATGGTTCCGATATCCATAAGGGTTATCGGCTTTGTTCTGCCCAGCTCTTTTCTCGTATTGAGATAATCCTCGTATGTTTTCTGAGCCAGAGCATCCTCGAACACCACGTCGTCGATTATGGTGTTAAAGGTGGTGTGACGGCAGTGGTCGGACCAGTAGGTATCGATCACCTTTATCTCGGTGATGGTAGGATTTCTGTCCAGACTTCTGAAATACTCCTGACAGAACTTAAAATCACCAAGGTCCATGGCAAGACCGCGGCTTTCTATCATCTCGGAAAGACCCCTATTGTCAAGGTCGTTAAATCCGTCAAGGATTTCAACCTCGGCAGGAATCTCATATTCGGTCTTGAGGGTTTTAAACTCTCCAAGCTCCGCTTCTCTTGATTCAACCGGATTTATAACGTAGCTCTTTATCTCGTCGTACTGTGCGTCTGAAATGTCTCCGGAGAGAACGTATACCTTTGCCGTCCTTACGTCGGGACGCTCGCTCTTTGAGATAAGCTGGATACACTCCGATGTGGAGTTTGCCCTCTGGTCGAACTGTCCAGGGAGATATTCCACTGCAAAAACCCTGTCTTTTTCGGAAACGTCAAGAGTTCTGTATGTATCGTCTACCTGAGGCTCGGAGAAAACCGTGGCGGTTACGCTCTCAAAAAGCGCCTCGTCGATGTTTTCCACATCGTACCTGTTCACTATGCGAAGAGATTTCAGCCCTCTGATTCCGAGAAGCTCGATGAATTCTTTCTTCAGAGCGGCAGCTTCATGAGCGAACAGCGGTTTCTTCTCAACATAAATTCTGTATACCATCTTACTCCTCCAATGCTTTGAGAGCTCTCTGACCTATGTCTCTTCTGTAGAAGGAATTCTCAAAGAATATCTCTCCAACGGACCTGTACGCAGCGGCAACGGCTTCCTGAAGTGTTTTCGCCGTCTCGGTCACGCCCAGAACTCTTCCGCCGCTGGTGACAAGCTTTCCACTCTCGTCAAGCTTTGCTCCGGCAACGTAGACGTTGTTTACGTAGTCAGGAATATTTATCGGATATCCCTTTTCATAGGAAACCGGATATCCCTTTGACGCCATAACGACGCAGCAGGCCGAATCGTCAGAGAATCTCACGTCTGCCTCGTCGAGTGTTCCCTCCGACACATGAACCATTATGTCGAACAGATCGCTTTCAAGGAGAGGCAGAACCACCTGGGTTTCCGGATCTCCGAAGCGGCAGTTGTACTCTATAACCTTAGGACCGTCATCTGTTATCATCAGGCCGAAGTAAAGGCATCCCGAAAAGCTCCTGCCCTCTTTATTCATAGCGGCCATGGTCGGAAGGAATATCTCCTCTGCGCATCGCTCGGCCACTTCCTTCGTGTAGTACGGATTAGGCGCTACCGTTCCCATTCCGCCGGTATTAAGGCCTTTGTCTCCGTCCAGTGCGCGCTTGTGGTCCATAGAGGAAACCATAGGGATAAGCGTGTTTCCGTCCGTAAAGGAAAGAACGGAAACCTCAGGACCTGTGAGAAACTCTTCTATTACAACGCAGCTTCCGCTTTCGCCGAACACCTTGTCCTCCATCATGGATTTCACTGCTTTCTCGGCTTCCTCCAAGGTCTCTGCGATTATTACGCCTTTTCCCAGGGCAAGGCCGTCAGCCTTGACAACTATAGGCATATCGCATTTTTTGAGATATTCGAGGGCTTCGTTCATATCCGTGAAGGTTTCATACTTTGCGGTAGGAATGCCGTACTTTTTCATAAGCTCCTTAGAGAAGGCCTTGCTTCCCTCTATTATTGCGGCCTTTTTGTCAGGGCCGAAGCACGGAATTCCCTCTGATTTCAGCATGTCAACAAGACCCATCACCAGCGGGTCGTCCGGCGCTACCACTGCAAATTCAATGGCGTTCTTCTTTGCAAAATCAACTATCGACTCAAGGTCAGTCGCCTT
Organism: Candidatus Avanaerovorax faecigallinarum; assembly: GCA_019113145.1. Classification (GTDB taxonomy): domain Bacteria; phylum Bacillota; class Clostridia; order Peptostreptococcales; family Anaerovoracaceae; genus Avanaerovorax; species Avanaerovorax faecigallinarum. Next base: position 6,691 of record DXHZ01000010.1, on the reverse strand, counting down.
TATATCGACGCACTCCGCATCTTTTGCGATTCCGCCGTTGCCCGGCAGCGCGTAGATTTTGTCAACCCTGGGACTTTCCTTTATTTTTTTGATTATGGCGTGCTCTCTTCCTCCGCCGCCGACAACCATTACTTTCATTTATGTCTCGCCTCCTAAAGCCTTACCCGGCCATCAGTGATGGAACAGCCTGATTCCCGTAAACGCAGTAACCATACCGTATTTATTGCATACTTCGAGGACGTTGTCGTCCCTTACCGATCCGCCCGGTTCGGCAATGTATGAAACTCCGCTCTTCTTAGCTCTTTCGATGTTGTCTCCGAACGGGAAGAACGCGTCGCTTCCTAAAGCCACTCCCGTAATAGTATCGAGATATGCTTTCTTTTCCTCCAGAGTGAACGGTTCCGGCCTTCTTGAAAACAGCTTCTGCCACTGACCGTCTCCCAGAACGTCGTCGCACTCGTCTCCCAGGTATACGTCTATGGCGTTATCCCTGTCAGCTCTTCCTATCTCGTCCTTAAACGGCAGATTTATAACTATATCGGCCTGTCTGAGATGCCAGAAGTCAGCTTTGTTTCCTGCAAGTCTGGTGCAGTGTATTCTGGACTGCTGTCCTGCTCCCACACCTATGGCCTGCCCGTCCACGGCGTAGGCAACGGAGTTGGACTGTGTGTATTTCAGCGTGATGAGGGCAACTATGAGATCTCTCACGGCCGTCTCCGGAAGCTCCTTGTTTTCAGTCACTATATTCTTAAGGTCGTCTGCCGTGATAAGCTTGTCGTTTCTGTTCTGACAGAATGTGATTCCGAATACCTGCTTCTTTTCCTCAGGCTCCGGCACGTAATCTGGGTCAATCTGAACGATGTTGTAATTACCCTTTTTCTTTGACTTCAGAATCTCCAGGGCCTCGTCCGTGTATCCCGGAGCTATGATGCCGTCAGATACCTCCCTCTTTAATATCATGGCGGTGGTCTTATCGCAGGTTTCGCTTAATGCGACCCAGTCTCCGAAAGAGGACATTCTGTCCGTTCCTCTGGCTCTCGCGTAAGCCGTGGCTACAGGCGAATCGTCAAGGCCTTCTATGTCATCGACAAAGCATGCCTTCTTGAGAACGTCGCTCATCGGTACCGCTACTGCCGCCGACGTAGGACTTACGTGTTTAAAAGAGGTGGCGGCAGGCATCTTGAGGCTCTCGCTGAGCTCTTTTACAAGCTGCCAGCTGTTGAAGGCGTCGAGAAAATTTATGTATCCCGGACGTCCGTTTAAGATGGAGATTGGAAGGTCGCCTCCCTTTTCCATAAAAATCTTAGCCGGCTTCTGATTTGGGTTACAGCCGTATTTTAGCTCAAATTCCTTCATTTTCTACGCCTCCTGACCGTATTTGTTTATGAGTCTGTCTTCGTATTCTCCGCTGGCAATGTCCGTATATCTGACGTACAGGGAAATTCTGTTGTCCTCATCGAGATTATTCCATATGTCTCCTGTGAACTCGTCTATGTTGTCAGAGACGGTTACCAGCTCCGGATCCGCCGTAAATGTCGGGATCGGGCTTCCGTCGCACATGTACGTGTGAATGAACCTTCCCTCTCCCGGGATTGCCTCGTAGTTGTAGAAGAACCTGCTGCATGCGGTTCCTTCGGAATCGGCGCTCTTCAAGATGCTGAGCTTAAATCTTAAAGGCCCGTCATCGCGCCCGGAGCCGTTAAGGTCTATGATTCCGCTGATTCTCGGCGTCCAGTTCGGATAGTCAGGCTCGAAGGCTCTCGTCATGAGAGCGTCCTCAAAGCTCTTGCCGTGAGCGAGGAAATCGTATACCGTATCGGTCTGGTCTCCGTTGGTGACGATTATTGAATCTCCGAAAATCTTAACGGGATAGTATATGATAAGGCTCGGATCCTCTACTTTAGTCGCATCGTAAGGCAGGATCTTCAGATTTCTGCCTTCCTTTATGAAAACTCTGTTTCTGCTGTTGGCGCTTCTTCCCATGATGAAATACGCGCATACAGCCTTTGTTCCGTCAGGAGTGAGACCAATGGAAATTCCTCTTCCCACGTATGAATTTCCTTTAATTCTCTCTCCGATGGATTTCTTTTCGTATATGTTCATTTAAATCTCACCTTTCAGTATCTGCAGGCTTACACTTTCGACGGCAGCCGGAAGAAGTATCCACTCCGCTTCCTCCATGACCCGTCTCTGCAGCGTCTCCGGGGTGTCGTCCTCTCTTATGTCCACCGCCTTCTGGTAGATAATCTTTCCTCCGTCAGGTATCTCGTTGACGAAGTGAACGGTTGCTCCCGTAACCTTTACGCCGTAATCGAGGGCCTTTTCATGAACGTGAAGGCCGTAGCAGCCTTTGCCGCAGAAGGACGGAATGAGAGAAGGATGGACGTTGATTATCCTGTTCTCATAGTGTCTTATGAAGTCGGCGCTCAAAATCTTCAGAAAGCCTGCAAGGACGATAAGCTCGATTTCGGCCTCCTTCAGCTTTTCCAGGAGTTCTGCCTCGTCTTTAAACACATAGCCCGGTATACCGGCGTTTTTCGCCCTTTCAAGGGCATATGCACCCGTCTTGTTGGATGCGACCAGGGCTATTTCTGCAGACTTTATCCTACCGGAATTCACCGCATCGATGATTGCCTGAAGATTGGTGCCTCCTCCCGAAACGAGAACCGCGGTTCTCACCTTCAGCATATGGTCACGCCCTCTCCTTTTACGGTCTCTCCGAGGATATACGCATCTTCGCCCGCAGCCTTCAGGATCTCTATGGCTTTTTCTGCATCTTCAGGAGAAACGATTACGGTCATGCCCACGCCCATGTTGAAGGTGTTGAACATGTCTCTTTCAGGTATGTTTCCCGTCTTTGCGATAAGGTCAAATATCGGAAGAACTCTCACATCTTCCCTCTTTATTCTGACCCCGATTCCCTCAGGCAGGCTTCGCGGAATGTTCTCGTAGAATCCGCCTCCCGTAATGTGAGCGATGGATTTCACTTTTACCTTTTCCAGAAGAGCCTTTACAGCCTTAACGTATATTCTGGTAGGCGTGAGAAGCGTCTCTCCCAGTGACTTTCCGCCGAGCTCCTCAAGAGGCTTCTTTATATCGCTGTTTTCTACGTCGAAAACCTTTCTCACCAGTGAGAATCCGTTGGAGTGTACGCCTGAAGACGGAAGAGCGATGAGAACGTCTCCTTCCTTCACGGAAGTCTTGTCGAGGATCTTTGCTTTATCCACTACTCCTACCGCAAAGCCTGCAAGGTCGTATTCGTCCTCGGGATAAAATCCCGGCATTTCGGCCGTTTCGCCTCCCGTAAGAGCCGCTTCGGACTGAACGCAGCCTTCGGCAACGCCGCTGACTATCTGGGCAATCTTTTCGGGATAGTTCTTTCCGCACGCGATATAATCCAGGAAGAAAAGAGGTCTGGCTCCTGCGCATATTATGTCGTTTACGCACATGGCGACACAGTCAATTCCCACCGTATCGTGCTTATCCATGAGAAAGGCCATTCTGAGCTTAGTACCCACCCCGTCGGTTCCGGCAACGAGAACAGGATTTTCGATTCCCGTCATGTCAAGCTCGAAGAGCCCGCCAAAGCCGCCTATATCCGAAGTGTTACCGAAAACCATGGTCTTCGCTATGTGGCTTTTCATAAGCTCTACGGCTTTATATCCCGCCGTAATGTCTACGCCGGCGGCTTTATAGCTTTCACTGAAGCTTTTTTCCATGATAAGGCTCCTTTCACCTGCTATTCGTTATCTTTATCCTTGTTTTCGCTTATCTTCTTCTCAAATCTGTTCTTATGGGTAACGACAGGAACCTCCGTCGGATACTCACCGCTGAAGCAGCTGTCGCAGTATCCAACTCCCGGAGTGGTTCCGATGAGCATGTAGAGGTGATCCACGCTCAGGTATCCCACGCTGTCCGCGCCTACGATTCCTGCGATTTCGGAAAGCTCGTACTTACATGCGATGAGGTTTTCCCTGGAGTCGATGTCCGTTCCGTAGTAGCATGGATTGGTAAACGGCGGAGCTGAAGATCTTACGTGAACCTCCGTCGCGCCCGCCTCTCTGAGAAGGCTTACGATTCTCGTGATGGTGGTTCCTCTCACTATGGAATCGTCCACGAGAACGACTCTCTTCCCCTTGACCGTTTCAGCCAGAACGTTAAGCTTGATTCTGACTTTGTCCTCTCTCGTCTTCTGACCCGGCGCGATAAAAGTTCTGCCGATATATTTGTTCTTTATGAATCCTGTGCCGTATGGAATTCCGGACTGCTTGGCATATCCCATGGCCGCCGAAAGTCCCGAATCAGGTACTCCTATTACAACGTCGGCCTGAACGGGATGCTCCATTGCAAGGCATGCGCCGGCCTTCATTCTGGCTTCGTGTACGCTGACGCCGTCCACTACGGAGTCAGGACGGGCAAAATAGATATGCTCGAATATGCAGAGCTTCTTAGGCGCTTTGCCGCAGTGATCTTTTATGGATCTTATGCCGTCCTTTTCGAATATGAGGATTTCTCCCGGCTCAACGTCTCTCACATACTTGGCGCTTACGGAATCGAGAGCGCACGTTTCCGATGCGATGATGTACGTTCCGTCGGAAGTCACGCCGTAACAGAGAGGTCTGAAGCCGTGAGGGTCTCTTACAGCTATAAGCTTTGCCGGGCTCATGATAACCAGAGAATACGCGCCCTTGATCTTATCCATGGTCTTGTTTACGGCCGACTCTATGGAATCGGTGGCGATGCGCTCCTTGGTTATGATGTATGAGATTACCTCGGTGTCGCTGGTGGTATGGAAAATGGAACCTGCAAGCTCCAGCTCCTGTCTAAGCTCGAAGGAATTAACCAGATTTCCGTTATGGGCAAGAGCCATTCTGCCCTTGTGATGGTTTATAACAACAGGCTGGGAATTCAGTCTGTCGCTTGCGCCCGTGGTGCCGTATCTTACGTGGCCCACCGCCATATTTCCGAAACCGAGATTTTCCAGGATCTCCGGTGTGAACACGTCGTTTACAAGTCCGCTGTCTTTGTAGTAGTTGAAAACTCCGTCGTCGTTGACAACGATACCGCAGCTCTCCTGTCCTCTGTGCTGAAGAGCAAAAAGTCCGTAATATGTGGTGCTTGCCACGTTCTGTCTTTCGGCGCCGAACACTCCGAATACGCCGCATTCTTCTCTTAAACTGCTCATTTTTTTGTTTCTCCCGTTATTACTATTCGCCTAAAAGTCTTTTTCTTACTTCCGCATACGCGCCTTCCACGTTGCCCAGGTCTCTTCTGAATCTGTCCTTATCCAGCTTTTCCCCGGTCTTTGCGTCCCAGAAGCGGCAGGTATCAGGGGAAATCTCGTCTGCGAGAACGATGGTTCCGTCAGAGGTCTTTCCGAATTCAAGCTTGAAGTCTATAAGGTCGATGCCGACTTCCGCAAGATACTTTGTCAGTATATCGTTTACCTTAAGAGCGTAGTCTTTGATGGTTTCAAGTTCTTCTTCGGTGGCATATCCCATGGCCAGAATGTGATAGTCGTTTACCATAGGATCTCCCAGATCGTCGTCCTTGTAGCAGAATTCGAGAACCGTCTCAGGCATTCTGAATCCTTCCTCAAGACCCAGTCTCTTGGCAAGGGAGCCTGCGGCAACGTTTCTGGCTATAACTTCAAGAGGTACGATGGACACTCTCTTCACCACTGTCTCTCTGTCGTTAAGCTCCTCGACAAAGTGTGTAGGTATGCCTTTTTCCTCAAGCATCTTCATGAGATAGTTGGTAACTCTGTTGTTGATCGCGCCCTTTCCTAAAATGGTACCCTTCTTCTGGCCGTTGAAAGCGGTGGCGTCGTCCTTATAGGAAACTATGCACAGCTCCGGATCGTCCGTAGCATATACCTTCTTTGCCTTTCCCTCGTACATCTGTTCTCTTTTTTCTACACTCATTTCATTTTCCTCCTGGTAAATATCCGATGAAACATTATTTATTGAATTTATTCTCAAGATCGGCGTTCTTTGCAAGAACCTTTTCTGCGGCAGCCTTTCTCTGCGCGTCAAGCTTTGCGGCAAGGTCTGCATCTTCCACGGCGAGAATCTGCGCTGCGAGAAGAGCCGCATTCTGCGCGCCGTCTATGGCAACTGTCGCAACGGGAATTCCTCCCGGCATCTGAACCGTGGAAAGAAGCGCGTCCAGGCCGTCGAGGGTGGATGACTTTACAGGTATTCCTATAACCGGAAGGGTCGTAGAGGCGGCTATGGAACCGGCAAGATGGGCAGCCTTTCCTGCGGCTGCGATTATGGCTCCGAAACCGTTTTCTCTCGCCTTCTCGGTGAACTCCTTAACCTGCGCCGGCGTTCTGTGAGCCGAGTATACGTGAACCTCGTAAGGTATCTCAAGCTCAGAAAGCTGGTTTATGGCTTTTTCCACTACGGGAAGGTCACTGTCGCTTCCCATTATGATTCCGATCTTTTTCATCTTTATCCTCCATTTACAAAAAACGCATACAGCCTGCAGATTTTTTACGCTAAAAAAGCAGGCATAATAAATTTATCATACCTGCATTCCCAATTCAACGTTCGTTCAGAAAAATCCCGATTTTAACATGTTTTAAATTTAAAAATGAGACGAAAATCGCTGTTTTACCGAACTATAAAATGCAGCTATGATATTATCGTTCGTAAATCTATCTCTGCGAATCAAGATAGCTCTGCAT
>DXHZ01000099.1 GCA_019113145.1 Candidatus Avanaerovorax faecigallinarum | reverse complement strand
GTACACCCCGGAACACCTTAAGATGCGTGAGGAGATTATCGGAACGTATAAGTCCGCCGGCTACGAGATGCCTAAAACCGAAGACGTGACGGCCGCATTTAAGGACGGCGTTTCAGCAGGTCACATAATCGAAGCTCTCTGCGCCGGGGGCATACTTGCCAGAATCAGCTACCAGTACTGCCTGGACAGGGAGAAGTACGACGACGCTGTCGAAATCGTAAAATCGGAAATCGCATCGAAGGGCGAGATAACCCTTGCCGAGTTCAGAGACGCCATAGGGGTCTCCAGAAAATTTGCGGTGGAGATACTGGAGCACTTCGACAAGGTGAAGCTGACGAAGAAGGTCGGCGACTCGCGGGTATTGTATTAGAGAAAGGACGGAGAAAGAGATGGAATTCAAGCAGATTGAAGCTTTTGTAAACGTGGTGAAGCATAAGAGCTTTTCAAAGGCGGCAGACGCGACCTTTCTCACCCAGCCTACCATAAGCGCCCACATAAGCGCGCTGGAAAGGGAGCTGGGGTGCGCTCTCATAGAGAGAAGGGGAAGGGAATCCGTTCCCACCAAAGCGGGCAAAGAGCTGTACCGGTACGCCGTCGACATGGTAAACACCAGAGAAGCGGCAATAAGCGCAGTAGGCAGAGGGGGAGAAAAGGCGGGGGCCGTTTTGGAGATTCAGGCGTCGGGCATTCCGGGACAGTTCATAGTTCCGAAGCTTATAGCCGGCTTTTCAAAGAACTATCCTAATGTCAGATTCTACATGGAGATTTCCGACAGCAGGGAGGCCGCGGAAAACATAATAAACCACAAGGGAGAGATAGGATTTACCGGAGAAAACCGCAGGAACAACAGACTGGAGTACACTCTTATAGGAAAGGAAAAGGCTCTGCTGATTACGCCTGATCTTCCCGAGTATGAGGGAATCGCAGGAGATGACGGAAAGGTAATCCTTGAAAGGCTCTGCGATGAACGGTTCATCTGGAGAGAGGACGGTTCCGCCACCAGAGAGCTTTTCGAGGAAAAGTACAGAAAGGAAACGGGAAAGAGCCTTAAGGCCGTCGCCACGTTAAACGACGTTGAAGCTATAAAGCAGTGCGTGGCTGCGGGGCTCGGAATATCGGTGGTTTCCGCAGCCGCTCTCGACGAAGGGGATGCGGCCTCAAGGCGGATTAAGACTTTCGAGGTGAGCGACGAGTTCACCAGAGAGTTTTACATGATTTACAGAAAGAGCGGGGTTCTCTCACCTGCTGCGGCTGATTTCATAAAGTATGTAAAAGCGTGCATATAACGCGGAAAAGCGCTTTTTATACGCAGGCTGCGCAGGTTGAAATGAAGCCGTGGAAGGCTATTGATAATTTTTGAACAAAAAGGTCAGAAAGCGAGTTTTTCTGCTTGCATTTATGACCTTTTTATTATATGATGTCTATAGACGCGGGGGTATGTAAATCGCCGCTTCTATAGAAAAAATTTATCGGTAATTTAATATGCAGGATGAAACTTCCCGAGAGAGAGCCGGACACTCCGGCCGCCGAAGAGGCAAACCGCATTTTAAGCTAAAGCGGTGAAACTTTCAGGCAGAAGGATCGGGAAACGTACTGGATTCTGAATTTTGTTCCGGCCGAATGACTAATCTATGTGACGCCGGGCTTTAAGCGAAGGACAGAAAGGACGATTATGCCGGATATGGTTTTCGGCTGTCGTCCTTTTATTGTTATGGAGGAGGTGGTGAGGCTGGAAGATTACATCATAGTGACCAACAATCCTCTGGTTCGCGACAGGGAGGAAAGCAGGCACGCCGTGGAGTACCACGAGACGGGTATCCGTGAGATTCTGGAAATCATCAGAAACAAGGTGCACGTCGGGCAGCGACTTTTGACCCACCCTCTGTCGGGAAGTGTGAAGCCGGGAGAGACGCCGTATAAATCGGTGCTCATGACCCGGGGAAAGGAACCTGTCGACCTGATGTCGGTAGAGCTCATCCAGAGCGCCATAGAGGCGTGCGGAAAGTTCAGCTTTAAAAGTGAAGAGTACGACGAGAGAGCCATGAGAGACTTCAGGATTATCGACTGGACCCTTATAAGCAGTGCGCTGGAATCAGCAGATTCATTTTAATAAAGTGAGGAGGTAGTTATTTTGAAATTGGAAATGGGATACATTCATATCAGCGATATTGAGTTTTCATCTGAATCCAAGATTGAAAACGGAAAGCTGTATGTATCGACAGACGCCCTGAAGGCTTTGGTCTTAGAGGACGAAAAGCTTAAGGATGTTTCCTTTGACATCGCAAGACCGGGAGAGAGCGTAAGAATCACGCCGGTTAAGGATGTCATCGAGCCAAGAGTTAAGGTAGAAGGAAAGGGAGGCGTATTCCCGGGAATTATTTCCAAGGTCGACACCGTTGGAAGCGGCAAGACCTATGCTCTTAAGGGAATGGCCGTAGTAACTGCAGGAAAGATTGTCGGCTTCCAGGAGGGAGTTATCGACATGACAGGTCCGGGAGCAGATTACACACCGTTCTCCAAGCTCATCAACCTGGTAATGGTTTGCGAGCCTGTAGACGAAATCGAGCCTCATGAGTATGAGAAGGCAGTAAGAATCGCAGGATTCAAGGCCGCCGCATACATCGGAGAGCTGGCTAAGAGCCTTACTCCTGATGAGACCAAAGTTTACGAGACCGAAACTATTAAGGAAGGAATGGCAAAATATCCTGATCTTCCGAGAGTTGCATACGTTCACATGCTCCAGAGCCAGGGACTTCTGCACGACACCTACGTATACGGCGTAGACGCGAAGCAGATTCTTCCTACCATGCTCAACCCTACAGAGTGCATGGACGGAGCTATCGTTTCCGGAAACTGCGTATCCGCATGCGATAAGAACCCGACCTACGTTCATCAGAACAACCCTGTAGTTCACGACCTTCTGGAGGAGCACGGAAAGACTATCAACTTCGTATGCCACATCGTGACCAACGAAAACGTATACCTGGCCGACAAGCAGAGATCTTCCGACTGGACTGCAAAGCTCTGCAAGATGCTCGACCTTGACGGAGTAATCGTATCTCAGGAAGGCTTCGGAAACCCTGACACCGACCTTATCATGAACTGCAAGAAGATTGAGGCAGAGGGAATCAAGACCGTTATCATCACCGACGAGTATGCGGGACGTGACGGAAAATCCCAGTCACTGGCAGACGCAGACGCTGCAGCAGATGCTGTTGTAACTGCAGGAAACGCTAACCAGGTAGTAGTTCTTCCTAAGCTTGACAAGGTTATAGGAACTCTGGACTACATCACCAAGATTGCAGGTGCCAGCGAGAACACCCTCAGAGAAGACGGCAGTCTCGAGGTTGAGATTCAGGTAATTACCGGCGCTACCAACGAAGTAGGATTCACTACGTTAAGCGCCAGATAGAAGGAGGAGTTCGGAAAATGTCCAAAATTAAAGTTGTACATTATATAAACCAGTTCTTCGCCAACATAGGCGGAGAGGAAAAAGCCGATTATCCTGCCGAAAAGAGACCGGGAGAGGTTGTAGGACCTGGTATGGCCTTTAAAGCAGCCTTCGGTGATGAAGCTGAGATAATCGGAACTATCGTCTGCGGCGACACCTACTTCAACGAGAACGTAGACAAGGCGACTGCAGACATTCTGGAAATGGTAAAGGAAATGCAGCCTGATCTGTTCATCGCAGGACCTGCATTCAACGCAGGACGTTACGGCGTTGCCTGCGGAACTATCGCTTCAGCTGTTCAGGAAAAGCTGGGAATCCCTTCCCTGACCGGAATGTACGTTGAAAACCCTGGAGTTGACATGTTCGCATCCAAGGTTTACATGGTTTCCACGAAGAACAGCGCTGCAGGCATGAGAGATGCCGTTAAGAAGATGGCTCCTCTCGCTCTTAAGCTTGCAAAGGGTGAAGCAATCGGCGCTTCCTGCGAGGAAGGATACATTCCTAACGGAGTGAGAGTAAACTTCTTCGAAGAGGAAAGAGGATCAAAGCGTGCAGTTGACATGCTCCTTAAGAAGCTTGCAGGAAAGGCTTACACCACAGAGTATCCTATGCCTGCATTTGACAGAGTTGCACCTAACCCTGCGGTTAAGGATCTGTCCAAGGCAAAGATTGCTCTCGTAACCTCCGGCGGTATCGTACCTAAGGGAAATCCGGACCACATCGAAAGCTCCAGCGCTTCCAAGTTCGGCGAGTACGACATCACGGGAGTTACCGACCTTACGGCAGATACATATGAAACTGCTCACGGCGGATACGACCCTGTATACGCTAACGCAGACGCCGACAGAGTTCTTCCGGTTGACGTAATGAGAGACCTGGAGAAGGAAGGCGTTATAGGAGAACTTCATAATAAATACTACGCTACGGTAGGTAACGGAACTGCAGTAGCATCCGCAAAGGCATACGCTGCAGAGATTGCAAAGAGGCTTATAGCTGACGGAGTAGACGCTGTAATCCTCACCAGCACATGAGGAACCTGTACTCGTTGCGGTGCAACGATGGTTAAAGAGATTGAGAGAGCAGGACTTCCTGTTGTCCACATCTGTACTGTAACTCCTATTTCCATGACTGTAGGAGCTAACAGAATCGTTCCGGCTATCGCTATTCCTCATCCGCTGGGCAACCCGGCCCTCAACCACGAGGAAGAGAAGAAGCTGAGAAGAAAGCTGGTAGAGAAGGCTCTCAGAGCTCTCACTACCGAAGTAGAAGATCAGACCATCTTCGAAGACTAATTAAATGTTAGTACGGGGCGGAGTCCCGCCCCTGCTATAGATTGTCAACAGGCAATGAGACTTATTAATGAGAAAGGAGGACACAGATATGGCAATTCTTCAGGGTAAGAAAGCTATCATCATAGGTGACAGAGACGGTATACCTGGTCCAGCAATTGCCGCGTGTGCAGAATCAGCAGGCGCAGAAGTAGTATTTTCTTCTACTGAGTGCTTTGTCTGAACAGCCGCCGGGGCAATGGACCTGGAGAACCAGAAGAGAGTAAAGGAATTTACCGAAGAGTACGGAGCAGAGAACATCGTAGTTCTTCTCGGTGCTGCAGAGGGAGAGGCAGCAGGACTTGCTGCTGAGACTGTAACTCTCGGCGATCCAACGTTTGCAGGGCCACTGGCAGGAGTTTCGTTGAAACTCGCAGTATATCACATCTGTGAACCTGAGGTTAAAGCAGAAATCGATGAGGCTGTATATGACGAGCAGATCAGCATGATGGAAATGGTGCTGGATGTAGACGACATCTGCAGCGAAATGAATGCAATCAGAGAACAGCTTTAATAAGTCAAAATAAAGAGGCGGAGGCCTTCCGCCTTCGTCTCTTTGTTTGCCAAAAGAAAATGATTGTAAGGAGAGATGCTTAAAATGAAAGTTTATGACGTAATCGTAATCGGCGCAGGCCCGGCAGGACTTTCCGCAGGACTCTATGCCGGCAGAGCCAAGCTCGACACGCTGATTATAGAAAAGCAGAAGTACGGCGGACAGATTGTAATTACATCGGAAATCGAAAACTATCCGGGCGGAACCGAAGGAGAAACCGGACCGTCACTTATAGAGAGAATGGTTCAGCAGACCGAGCACTTCGGATGCGAGAAGGTATTCGATACCATTCAGGAAGTTGAACTTGAAGGCGACGTTAAGGTGCTTAAAGGCATCAACGATGAATATAGAGCTAAGACAGTTATTATTGCGGCAGGCGCCAACCCTATGCCTATAGGATGCCCGGGCGAGAAAGAGCTTACCGGAAAAGGCGTATCCTACTGCGCTACCTGCGACGCCGGATTCTTCGAGGATTTCGAGGTTTACGTAGTGGGCGGCGGAGATTCCGCAGTTGAGGAGGCCCTCTATCTCACAAAGTTTGCGAGAAAGGTAACCATCATCCACAGAAGAGACGAGCTGAGAGCAGCCAAGTCCATTCAGGAAAAGGCGTTCAAGAACGACAAGATTGAATTCATGTGGGATTCCGTCGTTGAGGAGATCAAGGGAGACGGAATCGTTGAGTCCATGGTCGTAAAGAACGTTAAGACCGGCGAGCTTACTGAGGTTACCGCAGACGAAGAGGACGGAACCTTCGGCATCTTCGTATTCATCGGCTACAAGCCGCAGTCTGCGCTCTTTGAGGGAAAGGTTGACATGGAGAAAGGCTATATTCTGACCGACGCGGACATGAAGACCAACATCCCGGGAGTATTTGCCGCAGGAGACATCAGGGCAAAGAGCTTAAGACAGGTAGTAACTGCCGCCGCTGACGGCGCAATCGCCGCAGTTCAGGCAGGAAAGTATATTGAAGAACACGAATAATTTATAAGGAGGATTTAGAAATGTTAGAACTGGATAAGACCACTTTTGAGGCTGAAGTACTTAAGGCTGAAGGATATGTTTTAGTAGATTTTTACGGTGACGGATGCGTTCCTTGCCAGGCTCTCATGCCGCACGTACACGCTCTTGCCGACAAATACGGCGACAAGCTGAAGTTCACCGCTCTCAACACCACCAAGGCAAGAAGAGTAGCAATCGGACAGAAGGTTATGGGTCTTCCTGTAATCGCTATCTACAAGGACGGCGAGAAGGTAGAAGAGCTGGTTAAGGACGACGCTACAAAAGAAGCTGTAGAGGCTATGGTTCAGAAGTACGTATAGTTCTATATAAGGAGACATATTAGGAATGAGTAATTACGCAGTTTTAAAGGGTGCGAGCTATATTCTGGTTCACACTCCCGATATGGTTTTACATAACGGAACCACTCAGACCACCGAAATGGTCGTAAATCCTGATTCCGAGTATCTGAAGGAGCTTCCGAACCACATCAGAAGTTTCGAGGACGCGGTAAACTACGCTCCTAACCAGGTATACATCGGAAACATGACCAGCGACGAGCTGGGCGCCATGGAGTTCCCTTGGTACGATAAGAAGGTAGAGGGAAAGAAGGAAGGAAAGTACGGCGAGATCATGCCTCAGGACGAGTTTCTGGGACTCATGCAGATCTGCGACGTATTTGACCTTGTAAAGCTGGAGAAGGGCTTTGCCGCCGATGTTAAGGCAAAGCTTGCCGCCCATCACCTTCTCACCGACGAGCAGGTTGCAATCCTCGACAAGAACGAGGACGACGAGGCGGAGATAAAGAGACTGGTAGACGAGGAGCACTCCGAAGGTCTTTACAACAACGGAAAGCTGGTGGGCGCAGTTAAGAGAGCTCACGATGTTGACGTTAACCTTTCAGCTCACGTAATGCTTGAAAACATCGTTTCCAAGGCTTCCAGCGTACTTGCCCTTCTGAACCTGATAAAGGTTACGGGAATCGATCCTGCAGAGGTAGAGTACGTGGTTGACTGCTGCGAAGAGGCATGCGGAGACATGAACCAGAGAGGCGGCGGAAACTTTGCAAAGGCTGCCGCAGAGGTTGCAGGCTTTGTAAACGCTTCAGGCTCCGATGTGAGAGGCTTCTGCGCAGGACCTTCCCACGCCCTCTTGGATGCGGCTTCCCTTGTTAAGGCGGGAACTTTCAAGAACGTAGTAGTAACCGCCGGAGGATGCACCGCAAAGCTCGGAATGAACGGAAAAGACCACGTTAAGAAGGGTATGCCAATCTTAGAGGACTGCCTGGGCGGATTCGCTGTTTTAATCAGCGCCAACGACGGTGTAAGCCCTGTTATCAGAAACGATATCGTGGGAAGACACACCGTAGGAACCGGTTCTGCGCCGCAGAACGTAATCGGTTCTCTGGTTACCGACCCGCTGGACAAGGCCGGTCTTAAGATCACCGACGTGGACAAGTATTCCCCTGAGCTTCAGAACCCTGACATCACCAAGCCGGCAGGCGCAGGCGACGTTCCTGAGGCAAACTACAAGATGATTGCGGCTCTCGGAGTTAAGAGAGGCGACCTGGAGAGAAAGGATCTTGCAAACTTTGTAAAGGATCACGGAATGACAGGATGGGCTCCTACCCAGGGACACATTCCTTCCGGAGTTCCTTACCTGGCATTTGCAAGAGACCAGATCCTGTCAGGCGACATCAAGAGAGCCATGATTATAGGTAAGGGAAGTCTCTTCCTCGGAAGAATGACCAACCTCTTTGACGGAGTTTCCTTCATAGTAGAGGCTAACGACGGCAAGACAGGCGAGACTGCAGGCGTTTCCGAAGAGCAGGTTAAGTCCCTCATCGGAGAGGCTATGAGAAATTTTGCTGAGTCCCTTTTGTCGGAATAGGACGGGAGGACGCAATATGGCAGATAAGCAGATAAAAGAAATGATAGCGAAGACCTTCGTGGAAATCGCAGACGCCATCGAGACGGGCTCCTTCGGAAAGCAGCCTGTCATAGGAGTTGCCGTTTCCGGCACTGAGCACGGAATGGACAACATCTACGCCGGCGTCAGACTTGCGGAGAAAAAAGGCTGCAAGGCGGTTGTAATCGAAGGTGAAGACGCTCATAAGAAGATGGAGGCAATGCTGGACGCGGGAGAAATAGACGGCGCAGTCACCATGCACTATCCGTTCCCTATCGGCGTTTCCACCATCGGAAGAGTAATCACGCCGGGAATGGGCAGGGAAATGTACATTGCCGCAACTACCGGCACTTCCTCCACCGACAGAGTGGAAGGAATGGTTAAGAACGCCATTTACGGCATCATAGCCGCAAAGGCTTCCGGAGTGGAGAATCCTACCGTAGGTATCGCCAACGTGGACGGCGCGCGCCAGACGGAAAAGGCTCTCCTGAAGCTGAAGGAAGGCGGATACGACATTACGTTTGCAACCTCCTCGAGAGCGGACGGCGGAATCGTAATGAGAGGAAACGACCTCCTCGAAGGAACGGCTGACGTAATGGTCATGGATTCCCTCACCGGAAATCTCATGATGAAGATATTCTCCGCCTACACTACCGGCGGAAGCTACGAGTCTTTAGGCTACGGCTACGGCCCGGGAATCGGCAAGGACTACGACAAGGTAATCATGATCGTGTCCCGCGCTTCCGGCGCTCCCGTTATAGCAGGCGCCATCGAATACGCTTCCCAGCTTCTTGCGGGAAAGGTATACGAGGTATCAAAGGCGGAATTTGCCGCCGCCGAAGCCGCAGGTCTTAACGCCATCTTAGAGGGAGTTAAGGAGAAGAAGGGCGGCGAGGCGGAGACCGCGGAGGTCAAGTGCCCGCCTAAGGAAGTCGTAACTGCAGAGATTCACGGAATCGAGGTTATCGACCTTGACGATGCCGCAAAAGCCCTCTGGGCGGAAGGCATCTACGCCGAAACGGGAATGGGCTGCACAGGTCCTGTAATCCTGATAAGCGACGCCAATGAAGAAAAAGCGAGACAGATACTTGCTGAAAAGGACTTCATAGGTTAAAATTTAATGAGTAGGGCGGCCCGGTGTGAATTGTTGACGCCGGGCCGTTTTAAGTCCGGCGTGCTGGCTTCGCGCAGGCTGTACGTGACGGTCTGCAAGACGGGTGTTCGACAAAAAGTGCGATTTTTGCCGTTTAAGTCGAACGCTTTTTCGACAA
>DXHZ01000098.1 GCA_019113145.1 Candidatus Avanaerovorax faecigallinarum | reverse complement strand
GCCTGGCAAGGCACTCAGGGTTTTCGCACCACAGAGTCCTTACGCCGTTTTCGTCCTTTATCCTCGTCTTCTCTCCGCATACGGGACAGGTTTCCGGAGGCGCGGCGCTTCCGCTTTTCGTAAGGTTTTCCGCGATCTGAGGGATTATCATATTGGCCTTGTAAACGGTTATCCTGTCCCCGATTCCCAGGGCAAGGTCCTCCATTATGCTCACGTTGTGAACGGAGGCTCTGGTAACCGTGGTTCCTTCAAGCTCCACGGGATCAAAGATTGCAACCGGATTTATGAGGCCCGTCCTCGACGCGCTCCACTCTATTTCCCTTAAAACCGTCTCCGCAGTCTGATCCGCCCATTTGAACGCTATGGAGTCCCTCGGCGCTTTCGCTGTGGTTCCCAGGCTCTGGCCGTAGGCTATGTCGTCAAAGGTAAGTACCAGTCCGTCGGACGGTACGGGATTTTTCTCAACCGCTTTCTCAAAATCCTCAACGGCGCCGATTATACTTTCACCGTCTACAAGCCTCCACTCTACGGTCTCAAAGCCCTGAGCGGAAAGCCACTCCATTTCGTCCCTGCGCCTTTCGAAATCCGCCCCTTCCGCGCTTACCAGCGAAAAGGCGTAAAATCTAACGTGGCGGGCCGCCGTTATGCCGCTGTCAAGCTGCCTTACGGAACCGCTGCAGAGATTCCTCGGATTCTTGTATTTTGCGTCGGCGTCGGATATTTCCTCATTGATTCTTTCGAACTCGTCGTAGGTTATTACCGCCTCGCCCCTGAGAACGAGGGAGCCCCTGTGGGATATCCTCACCGGCAGGTTGACAAAGGTCTTTGCGTTGGCGGTTATGACCTCGCCTACCTCGCCGTTGCCGCGGGTTACAGCCTTTGTCAGAGCGCCGCCTTCATAGGTCAGCACAACAGTCAGGCCGTCAAGCTTCCACGAGAGAAGTCCTTTCCTGTCTCCCAGCCATTCTCTCAGCTCCTCTCTGCTCTTCGTCTTGTCCAGAGACAGCATTCTGGACGGGTGAGCCTCCTTGGGAAGCTCGCTTGCCACCTCGTAGCCCACCTTCTGCGTCGGACTGCCCGCCAGTATTATGCCTGTCTCCTTTTCCAGAGCTTCAAGTCTGTCGTAGAGGGCGTCGTACTCGTAGTTGGTCATTATCTCCTTTGCGTCCACGTAGTACACCTTTGCGGCTTCGCTCAGCTTTTCGATGAGCTCCTCCATGACTTTGCGCGCATCTTTTTCCATTTAGTCCACCTTTCTTATAGGGGCCATGCCCTTGGCAAGCTTCTTCTGACCCACCGAATCGAATATGACCGTAACGGTATTCTCGTTCTGCTCTATTACCATGCCTCTTCCGAATTTGCTGTGCTCCACCGTATCTCCCGGCTCGTAAGTTTCCCCTGCGCTCTTTTCCGCTTCCCTTACACGGGATTTCGTATCGTATATAGACGATGCAAGGCTGTTTGCCGGGCTTTTCGCCATATTTCGCGCGTTTGCTCTCGCCGATTCTGCGGCCATCTTCTGGTACGGATTGAAGTAGTCGTTCTCTCTCACTGCGTACCCGTCCGCAGATCCCGTATCCACGCCCGGGCCCGCTCCCTGTCTTCCCTTAGGGTTATACACTCCGTCGCCTTCCATAAGCTTCGGATCCATCTCCCTCAGAAACTGGGATTCTCTGGTCCAGTCGCTTCTTCCGTAGAGGGTTCGCACCGACGCGCTTGAGAGGATGAGCCTTTCCTTCGCTCTGGTCATGCCCACGTAGCAGAGCCTGCGCTCCTCCTCCATTCCCGCAGGAGAGTCAAAGGCCCTGTGTCCCGGAAAGAGTCCGTCCTCCATTCCCGGAAGAAATACGACGGGGAATTCCAGGCCTTTGGCGCTGTGCATAGTCATAAGGTTTACGGAATCTGCGTTTTCGTCCAGATTGTCCACGTCGGCCATGAGAGCCATATTCTCCATGAACTCCTCTATGTCGGGATTTCTCCCTTCCCTTTCGGCCTCCGCCTCATAATCGTAAATAGCCGATTTGAATTCCATAAGGTTTTCTATTCTGGCTTCGTCCTCGGGAGCCTCGGATTTTTCAAGAGCCTCCATGTACCCGGTGCGGACGAGGAGCTGATCGTATATGTCGGAAACCCTCATGTTCTGTCTCTCCGCCCTGCACGTGGCGATGCACTCCGCCATATCGATTATGCTCTCTCTCGCCTTTGACGGAAGAGTGGCCTGAACCTCCGGGTCCAGAAGAGCGTTCATCATGCTCTCCCCCTTTACCATGGCAAAGGCCGCAAGCTTATCCACAGACTTTGCGCCCATGCCCCTCTTAGGCTCGTTGATTATGCGCCTTAAGGAAAGGTCGTCCTTAGGATTCACCACAAGTCTCATGTAGGCCAGCATATCCTTTATCTCTTTTCTGTCGTAATATCTGAGGCCCGAAAGAACTCTGTAAGGGGTTCCCGTCCGCGCAAACATCTCCTCGAAAGGTCTGGACTGGGCGTTGGTTCTGTAAAGGACCGCAAAGTCGCTGTATTTTCTGTCCGCCGTCTTTAAAAGTTCTATCTCCTTAGCCACAAAATACGCCTCGTCCTTTTCGGTATCGGCCCTGTAATATGTAATCTTGTGACCCGCTTCCTTCTCCGTCCACAGCTTCTTGGATTTTCTGCCCCTGTTGTTTTCTATGACAGAGTGAGCCGCCGCAAGAATGTTCCCGCAGGACCTGTAGTTCTGCTCCAGCTTTATGACCTTCGCTTCCGGAAAATCCTTTTCAAAGTCCAGAATGTTTCTGATGTCTGCGCCTCTCCACTCGTATATGCACTGATCGTCGTCGCCTACGACGCAGAGGTTATGGTGAGCCTCGGCAAGAAGCCTTATGAGCTTGTACTGGATATGGTTGGTGTCCTGATACTCGTCCACCATTATGTATCTGAACCTGTCCTGATACTTTGCAAGAACCCTCTCGTCCTTCTCCAGGAGCCTTACGGCGTTGAGAAGAAGGTCGTCGAAGTCCATGGCGTTGTTGGCTCTGAGATTTTTCTCGTACTCCGTGTAAAGGGTGTAGATGACCTTAGTCTTGTAGTTAGCCTCGGTGCAGGCTTTGTAATCCTCCGGCGACATCTCCTTTTCCTTGCAGTCGCTTATGACGGAGAGAACGTAGGCAGGAGAAAACTCTTTGTCGTTTACGTTAAGCTCCTTCAGGATTCTCTTCATCAAAGTCTTCTGATCCGACGGGTCATAGATTACAAAACCCGTGTCAAAGCCCAGAACCTCTCCGTGAATGCGAAGAAGCCTCAGGCACATGGCGTGAAATGTCATTATCCACATATCCCTGCCCGGGGAAACTCCCGTAAGTTCTTCCACCCTGCTTCTCATCTCTCCCGCCGCCTTGTTGGTGAAGGTGACGGCCAGAATGTTGTACGGGCTTACGCCCTGCTCCAGCAGATATGCGATTCTTCCCGTCATGGTGCTGGTCTTGCCCGAACCTGCACCCGCCAGGACGAGAAGAGGCCCCTCCGTACAGGTCACCGCTTCCCTCTGTCTGTCGTTATATCTGTTAAGGTCTAAATGACTCATTTTAATCCTCCTGATTGTTTTACACCGGAAATATATTTTATCATAAACCTGATAGATTTAGTACCGTATTTATTGTTTCCGCCTTAACTTGACGGCATTGCCGCATAGCGGGTGGTCGTTTGCCCCGTGCGCTTCGCGTTCTCGGCAGGATATAATTCTACAATAAAAAAAACGGCGGCCTGAAGCCGCCGATGTCCCCTTTGCTTATTTGAAAATGAAATAGGCCGCTGCAACCACGACAGCAGACAGCGCTATCGAGAAAATATTGCTAACCCTTTTGACATTTTTTGCAGCTGTTCCCTTTTCCCGGCATCGCTCTATGTAGGCGTTGCACACAATCGCATCCAGAAGTAACGGAAGCTTAGTCAGAACCATCATAACCGCAAATTCCACAGGTGAAATAATTACCTTCGGTTCAGCAGCCGGAATACCTGCGAAGATTCCCACCATCACCAGCATGACTGCCAGCACCTTAATGTGAAAGCTTATTCCACGCTTTGGCATCTCGTCAAAGTATGCGCCTGCCATTACGGACTGGAAGATAAAATGTAAAATAATAATCGAGCTTATGCAATATACCTGCGTGCTCACGGATATATCGTTTCCAAACAGGTAGATAACCAGTGCGATGACATATGCAAGCGCTGTAACTCCAAGACAAACCGATTTCACCCTGAAATCGAGTTTCCTCATTCTATTCGCGTCCATATTCATATCTGCGCCTCCTGAAAAACAAGTGCTTTATCTTATTAATCGACCTTTTATAATTTTTGTATAAATGAATTATATCAGAATGTTTGTACGTTTACAAGCTGAGATTTCCTCTTAATAACATAAAACACCTCCTGATTTCCGTTTCTATTTACTCATACGGAAAAAAGGAGGTTTCGTCACACATTTTTTAAATTTTATAATTGGTTAAGTTTTTTATTTTAAACTGTTTTGCCGAAAGTCTACCACTTACTACTCTACATGCCGCATTTCTTTTGCCAATTTTATCAACTCTTCTTCATTGTCATAACCTTTGGAATGCATATCAATAATATGGTCGTCTGTTACCCATACTATACTGCAAGTCTCATTGTCTTCATCGACTGACATATAGCCATCACAGGAATTTATGTCGATGTGCTCTGTTCCTGACTGCGTGGAATCCAATGCAACAACAGTACTGTCGTCGGCTGATATGGATATTATTATATTTGCATCTGAATCTATCGAATCGAACCTGATTATCTTCTCTAAACCTGAGTCTTCTGCTGCGGTGAACTTAAAACCCTCCGGTAAATACTCAGGGTACCAGTAGTCAGACCAGCCCTCCATAGGCGAATCCTCCGGAATGCTTTCCAGTACCACCGAGCCTGTCTCTTCGCTCACGAATATGTTAAACAGCTTTGCTCTGAATGCGTCAGATGTCACCGCCCCTACAGTTACGACAGATATACAGGAAATGAGAAAAACTGCAGCGTAACGACTTAATCGTCCGAAGCTGCGACTGCCATGAGGGGCTTTCTTTTTGGTATCCTCGCCATGGGTGATGCACCCTTTGTCCACGGCTCTTACCATCTCCAGAATCTTCGTGTCCGGTTCGTCTTCCAGAGCCTCTGCTCTTTTCACGTAAGCGTCTATATCAGCCTTTGTCCTTTCCGCAGAAACGTCCAGCAAAGCCCGGGTCTCTTCGGCGGTAAATTCTTCAGTTTTATCAAGTTGCACCGTGTGCATTTTCTTTCTGTCTTCAGTAATCATAGCGGCATATCTCCATCATCGGCCCTCAGGCGGTTTATTTCTTTTCTCAGCTTCTCAACGGTCCTCTTATGCCTCATTCTGACGGCTCCGGCACTGATTCCCAGCGCTTCCCCGATTTCTTCGGACCTCATGTTCATTTCATACTTAAAATACAGGAGCTGCCTCTCTTCATCGGACAAAACCGTCACAGCCTCCCTCAGATATTCTTTCTCTTCGCATTCCGCGATGCTGTAGCCGCAGTTTGAATTTGACACATCCTGAATGTTTTTCTGTAACTCATGAATCGCTTTCTCTTCCCTGTAATGATCCACGACGGTGTTGCGAACCATGATCTTCAGATAATTTCTAAACCACAGCTTTTCCATTGCCATGCACTTTTCCAGATGCTCTGCGACCTTCGTCCATACCGTTGACGAAATATCCTGAACCAGAAAACCGTCGCTGATATAGTCACGCGTAAACAGATATACTAATTTATAGTTATCCAGATACATTTCCTCAAAAGAGGAATAGCTTGCCTTGCCTTCCACTGGTCATTATCTCCTAATCGCAGCATAGATTCGGGCTCTGCCCTATCGACATTATAGCACCTGTCCCTGTGAGAAACAACGTGTCCTGATATGCTGTACATATCTACCCTCCTTCTTATTTACTAATACGGAGATTTTCAAAAACGTCACGTACTTTCCTGTATTTTTTCATGAATTTTCACATGGCACGCCTCGATTTTATGAAAAACGACCAATCCTGCAGCAAAAGACTCTCGTTGAAATTTCAAATCTTTCCGGTCGTTTCATCAACACTTTTTGTCCTATAACCCCATAATAAATAACAGCACCGTATGAAATCACATGCGATGCTGTTATTTAAACGAAATCTTTTATCCGACAAAGTACCTGCATCTTGCAAGTTCCCTCGGCGTCTCTGCGGTATACGAAACCGTAAAGTCGTCTATCTTTTTCACGCCCGGGAACCAGGATGCCGTGGCGGCACGCTGGAAATCCTTATAGCAGAGCGTCATGGT
>DXHZ01000009.1 GCA_019113145.1 Candidatus Avanaerovorax faecigallinarum | reverse complement strand
AATTGTTCGGCTTTTTTGATGAAATCAGGGAAAATGTCGTAAATTGCTTCGACAAAAGCTGTGAAAAATCAAGTTTTGCCGAAACCCACTAAAAACTTGCCTAAACCCGCGCTAAATCCGCGTAAAACCAACGCGAAACCCGCCTGCAAGCAGCCTGCCCGCTACTCGCCCCGTTCACTTGACTTTAGGAGGTTTAACATGCTGGGAAAATGTCTTGAAAATGTGAGGAAGTCGGTTCCTCTGGTGCACAACATCACCAACTACGTAACCGTAAACGACGTAGCCAACGCCATTCTGGCCTGCGGTGGCAGCCCGATTATGTCCGACGAGCCGGAGGACGTCGCTGACATCACGTCTATCTGCGGGGGACTTAACATCAACATCGGAACTCTGAATCAGAGAAGCATCGAAGGAATGTTTGTTGCGGGAAAGAAGGCGAAGGAGCTCGGCCATCCGGTGCTTCTGGATCCGGTGGGAGCGGGAGCCAGCGCGCTCAGAACGAATACCGCGAACCGCATTGTGTCCGAAATCGGGCCTTCGGTAATCAGAGGAAACATATCAGAGATAAAGACTCTTGCTGCCGGAACCGGAACGACAAAGGGTGTAGACGCCGATGCGGCGGACGCCGTAACGGAGAAGACCCTGGACGGCGCAGTTGAATTTGTGAAGAGGTTCGCAAAGGATACGAAGAGCATAGTAGCCGTAACGGGAGCCATCGACCTTGTGACCGATGGCGAGAAGTGCTACGTGATAAGAAATGGCAGACCGGAGATGGGAAAGATCACCGGAACGGGCTGTCAGCTTTCGGGAATCATGACCGCGTACATAGTCGCAAACCCTGACAACATGCTGGAAGCGGCTGCCGCTGCCGTATGCGTAATGGGACTTGCGGGAGAAATCGGATATTCCCGCATGCAGGAAGGCGAAGGAAACTCAAGCTACAGAAACAGAATCATCGACGCCGTGTATAACATGACGGCAAAAGAGCTGGAAGAAGGCGCAAAGTATGAGATTAAATAAGGAAAATCTGCTGCTCTATGCCGTAACCGACAGAAGGTGGCTTAAGGAGGGGGAAACCCTGGTGACGAGAACGGAAGAAGCCATAGACGGGGGAGTCACATTTGTGCAGCTCAGGGAAAAGGATCTTGACGAGGAGAACTTCGAAAGAGAAGGAAGAGAGCTGAAGGAGCTGTGCAGAAAGAGGGGCGTGCCTTTTGTCATAAACGACAACGTGGAGCTTGCCGCCAAGCTCGATGCGGACGGAGTTC
Source organism: Candidatus Avanaerovorax faecigallinarum (assembly GCA_019113145.1). Classification (GTDB taxonomy): domain Bacteria; phylum Bacillota; class Clostridia; order Peptostreptococcales; family Anaerovoracaceae; genus Avanaerovorax; species Avanaerovorax faecigallinarum. Next base: position 7,626 of record DXHZ01000009.1, on the reverse strand, counting down.
ACGTGGGTCAGAGCGACATGGAGGCCTTGGACGTGAGAAAGATTATCGGCGAGGACAAAATCCTCGGTGTTTCGGCTCAGACCGTGGAGCAGGCCGTCACGGCGGAAAAGCACGGAGCCGACTACCTGGGCGTAGGAGCCGTATTTCCCACCGGCTCAAAGGACGACGCTGCAGAGGTTTCATACGATACGCTGAAAGCCATCTGCGCTGCGGTGAAGATTCCTGTCATCGCCATCGGAGGCATAACGGAAGATAACGTAGCGGAGCTTTCGAAAAGCGGCATATGCGGAATCGCCGTCATAAGCGCCCTTTACGCTAAAGAAGATATAAAATCCGCGGCGCGTAAGCTGCGGAAAAATACTGAAGCAGCCGTAAAATAAAGGCTGCGGCGACGAATCGGGGGCACCACTTTTCGCCGCCTTACAAAATTAGTGCAAACCTCCTAAACCCATAAATGAAAGGACAAATCATGAAGAAAAGAATTGCATTAACAATCGCCGGAAGCGACTCCGGCGGAGGCGCCGGTATACAGGCAGACATCAAGACCATGACCGTAAACGGAGTTTTTGCCGCCAGCGCGGTAACGGCTCTCACTGCCCAGAATACTACCGGCGTAACAGGTATAATGGACTCCACACCGGAGTTTCTCGCAGCGCAGATAGACGCTGTATTCACAGATTTGAGACCGGACGCCGTAAAGATAGGCATGGTCTCGTCTGCGGCTCTCATTGAAACCATAGCGGACAAGCTGACGGAATACAGGGCTGACCACGTGGTGGTGGATCCCGTAATGGTTGCGACCAGCGGGGCGCGGCTGATTTCTGAAGAGGCCGTGGGGACCCTTAAGGAGAGGCTGCTGCCTTTGGCGGAGGTTATAACTCCCAATATCCCTGAGGCAGAAGTACTTTCGGATATGGAGATTCACACTCCGGACGATATGACAAAGGCTGCGGAGCTCATCGGAGAAAAATACGGCTGCGCCGTTCTGGTAAAGGGCGGCCACGACCTTAACGACGCCAACGACCTTCTGTATAAGGACGGAAAGGCGGTATGGTTTACCGGCAGGCGGATTGACAATCCAAACACCCACGGAACCGGCTGCACACTCTCCAGCGCAATAGCCGCGAACCTGGCAAAGGGCTTCGGCCTTGAGGAGTCGGTGAGAAGGGCCAAGGAATACATATCGGGAGCCCTTGCAGCAATGCTCGATTTGGGAGCGGGAAGGGGACCTATGGATCACGCTTTTGACGTGAAAGGGAAGTTTACGGAAGGAGCGTGCAGATAGTGGAAAACAGAAAAACAACCGTCCTTGAAAACGGTATGATTTGGTTCGGCGCGGGAGTTTCCATAGCGGAGATTCTCACGGGAACATACTTTGCGTCCCTTGGGTTTCAGAAGGGAATCCTTGCAATCGTCACAGGTCACATAATCGGCTGCATAATGATGTTCCTTGCCGGTCTTATCGGAGCGCGGACGGAAAAGAGCGCCATGGAGACCGTAAAGCTCAGCTTCGGAAATCAGGGAGGCAAGCTCTTTGCCATTCTCAACGTCCTTCAGCTGGTGGGCTGGACTGGAATAATGATATACGACGGAGGCCTTTCCGCAGACGGAATGCTGGGAATAAGCGCCAAAGTCTGGTGCGTCGTTATAGGCCTTTTAGTCATGGCGTGGATAGCCTTCGGCGTGACAAGACTTGACAAACTGAACTTTGCAGCTATGGCCCTTCTGTTCATTCTGACCGTGGTGCTGTGCGTGGTAATATTCGGACACTCGTCGCAGTCGGGAGTTATGGCGGACGATTCCATGAGCTTCGGCGCGGCGGTAGAGCTTGCCGTTGCCATGCCTCTTTCATGGCTTCCCGTTATAAGCGACTACACCAGAGAGGCGGAAAAGCCTGTGAGAGCGACGGCTGTAAGCGTTGTCACATACGGCCTCGTAAGCTGCTGGATGTACGTTATCGGAATGGGCGCCGCAATCCTGACCGGGGAAAGCGACATCGCATCTATAATGGTAAAGGCAGGTCTGGGCGCTGCAGGCCTTCTCATAATCGTGTTCTCCACGGTTACGACCACATTCCTTGACGCGTTTTCCGCAGGTGTATCCGCGGAATCCATATTCGGAGGACTGAAGGGAAAGTACATGGGAATAGCCGCCGCAGTTATAGGAACGGTGGCCGCAGTCATTTTTCCTATGGACGACATAACGGACTTCCTGTACCTCATAGGTTCGGTGTTCGCGCCTATGATTGCCATTCAGATTACGGACCAGTTCATCTTAGGCGGACGTCAGACAAAGGGAGATTTCGACTGGCCGGCGCTCATCGTGTGGGTTATAGGCTTTGCAGCCTACAGATACCTTATGGGCGTGGACATTCCTGTGGGTAACACCCTGCCTGACATGGTGATAACGGTGATTATCTGTCTTATCGTGAGAAAAATTGTTCCCGAAAAGAAGTAAGGACTCTTGACCGGAACAAAGATTGCGCATACAATAGTTGCATAGACAACTATTGGAAAGGCGGCGCACACTTTGTTAAGAAGAATCTTTTCGTACTCGGGAAAATATAAGAAGTATTTCATATTAGCGGCTCTGTGCATAACGGCAGAGTCGCTTTTTGAGCTTTTAATTCCCCTGATCATGGCGGACATAGTTGATATAGGAGTTGCAAACGGGGATAAGGCATACATCTTCAGCAGGGGAGGCTTTATGATACTATGCGCACTTCTGGCTCTTCTGCTTGGAATAGGAAGCGCCCGGTTTGCAGCCATTGCGGGGCAGGGCCTGGGAGCGAACCTGAGGGAGGCCGAATACGCCAAACTTCAGGAGTTTTCATTTGCCAACGTGGATCACTTTCAGATTTCGTCCCTCGTTACGAGAATGACCGGGGACGTCACCAACATACAGAACAGTATTTCGAGCGGAATGAGACCTGCGTGCCGCGGGCCTGTTATGCTGGTCGCCGCAACGGGGGTGGCTTTTTCCATCAATGGAAAGCTGGCGGTTGTATTTCTTATCGCCCTGCCCGTGCTGGCCCTTTGTCTGGGTACCATAATCGTAAAGGTAAGGCCCCTGTACGGAAAGATGCAGGAGGCCGTGGACCTTGTAAACAGAATAATTCAGGAGAATCTGACGGCGGTAAGAGTAGTGAAGGCGTACGTCAGAGGAAAGTACGAGATCGGAAAATTCGGCGACGTAAATACCAACCTGCAGACCCATTCTGAGCGGGCGTTCCGCCTTGCCACCACCAATATGGCCTGCATGCAGTTTGTAATGTACGCCACCATAATAAGCATTCTCTGGTTCGGCGGCGGCATGATAAGAGTGGGAAGCATGCAGGTGGGAGAGCTTACCGGATTTCTAAGCTACGTGCTGCAGATTTTGAACTCCCTGATGATGATTTCAAACATCTTCCTCATGCTCACAAGGTCGCTGGCTTCGGCAAAGCGAATCGCCGAGGTTTTGGACGAGGAAATAGACATAACCGAGGAAAAAGCAGAGGATATCGAGGTGGAAAGAGGGGAGATAGAGTTCTCCCACGTGTTCTTCAAGTACAAAAAAGAAGCGAAGGAGTACGTCCTTTCCGACATAAACCTGCACATATATCCGGGTCAGACGGTGGGAATAGTAGGCCAGACGGGTTCTGCAAAGACGACCCTTGTTCAGCTTATTCCGAGACTCTACGACGCCACGGAAGGCGAAGTTCTCATAGACAGCCGGCCTGTTAACAGGTATCCGCTGAAAAATCTGAGGGATTCCATATCCATGGTGCTTCAGAACAACACTCTGTTTTCGGGAACTCTCAGGGACAACCTTCTCTGGGGCGATAAAGACGCATCGCAGGAAGAAATCGAAGAGGCATGCCGCATTGCGGGAGCGGACGAGTTCATAGACCGGCTTCCCGAAGGCTTTGATACGGAAATGGGTCAGGGCGGCGTAAACGTGTCGGGAGGGCAGAAGCAGAGGATCTGCATCGCCAGAGCCGTTTTGAAGAAGCCGAAGGTGCTGATTTTGGACGATTCCACCAGCGCGGTGGACATGGCGACGGAAGCAGGGATCAGGGAGCAGCTTGCGGAAAAGCTCCCCGGCATGACGAAGATAATAATCGCCCAGAGAATCTCCTCTGTAAGGCACGCGGACAGAATCATAGTGCTGGAGGACGGTAAGATAATGGGAAGCGGCACCCACGAAGAATTGCTTTCCGGAAACGAAATCTACCGCGAAATATACGAATCCCAGAAGGAAGGAGCTGAACTGTAATGGCAAAGTATACCGGCTATAAGCGTGCTAAGAACACGGGCAAGACCATGAAAAAACTTCTCGGCTACATGGGACTTCACAAGTGGCTTCTTCTCGTAGTTGCGATTCTCGTAATCATAAGCACGGGAGCAAACGTGACGGGTACGTATCTTTTAAAACCCGTGATCAACGACTACATTCTTCCGGGAGACGTGAAGGGACTTATATTCGCCCTATGCGCCATGGGGATTATGTATTTTGCAGGAGCCCTTTCCACCTTCGGCTACAACAGGTTAATGGTAAAGACGTCTCAGAAGGTGGTGGGGGACATAAGGCGGGACCTCTTTTCTCACGCCCAGACCCTCCCGCTCAAATACTTTGATTCCCACACTCACGGAGACCTGATGAGCAGATTCACAAACGACGTCGACACCATTCAGGAGGCCTTAAACAGCAGCTTCACCATGGTGATTCAGAGCTCCCTCACCCTTGCGGGCACAGTTGTAATGCTGTTCGTTCTCAACGTGAAGATGGCCTTCATCGTTTTGGCCTTTCTTATCGTAATGTTCTGGTTCATAAAGTGGAACGGCAAAAGAAGCAAGGCGTATTTTGACAGGCAGCAGGAGGCTCTCGGAGCCGTAAACGGCTTTACGGAGGAGATGGTGGCCGGTCAGAAGGTGGAGAAGATTTTCAACCACGAGGAAGAGGATATGAAGGTGTTCAGGGAAAAGAACGAGGCTCTCCGCGTGGCCGCGACAAAGGCTTTAGCCTATTCGTCGATGATGATTCCCAGCATCGTAACTCTTTCCTACGGCTGCTACGCCGTCTCAACGTGCGTGGGAGGAATGTTCGTCATTGCAGGACTTTTAGACCTGGGAACTCTTGCGGCGTACCTTGTCTACGTTCGCCAGAGCGCCATGCCCCTGAATCAGTTCACCCAGCAGGTCAACTTCATGCTTTCGGCCCTTGCGGGAGCGGAGCGTATCTTTGAGATGATGGAGGAGGAGCCTGAGCCCGACGATGGAACGGTGCGCCTGGTTCGGACGACAAAGGGCGCAGACGGCGCGCTTTGCGAGATTCCCGAAGGCGAAGAACCGGACGAGAAGTCGGACTACGCGTGGAAAAGCCCGGACGGAAGGCTTTCGCCTCTTAGAGGCGACGTCCGCTTTGAGAACGTGGTGTTCGGATACACATCGGGCAAAAACATCCTGTCCGGCATAAGCCTTTACGCAAAGCCGGGGCAGAAAATCGCCTTTGTCGGCTCCACCGGCGCAGGCAAGACGACCATAATAAATCTGATAAACAGATTTTACGAAATTCAGGGCGGCCGCATTCTGTACGACGGAATAGACGTAAGGGATATAAGGAAAAACGACCTGAGGCGCTCCATGGCCATGGTAATTCAGGACACCCATCTCTTCACCGGAACCATAGCCGACAACATAAGATACGGCAAACTCGGGGCCACCGACGAGGAGGTCAGGGAGGCCGCGGTTCTGGCAAACGCCGACTCCTTCATCAGGAGACTGCCTGACGGTTACGACACCATGGTGGAAAGCGACGGGGCAAATCTTTCTCAGGGACAGAGACAGCTCCTCGCCATAGCGAGGGCCGCCGTATCAAAGCCGCCCGTTCTGATTCTGGACGAGGCCACATCGTCCATAGACACCCGAACTGAGAGAATCATAGAAAAGGGCATGGACGCCATAATGGAGGGCAGAACGGTATTTGTCATAGCCCACAGACTCTCGACGGTACGAAACTCCAAGGCCATAATGGTTCTGGAAAAAGGCCGCATTATAGAAAGAGGCGATCACGACGAGCTTCTGGCGCAAAAGGGCAGGTACTATCAGCTGTATACGGGAATGACCGAGCTGGATTAGAAAGGAAGGGAGAACGAGATGAAATCACAGACAGGATTTGAAAAACAGAAGATAAGGAGAGCCTTTTTAGAAATAGAGCAGCTCAAGAGAGCGCGGATTCAGGAGGTTCTCCTGAGCCTCGGCCTGACGCCGGGACACGGCCAGGCAAGAACCCTTATGGCCCTCTTAAGGCTTGAAAGCGCTTCTCAGAAAGAACTCGCCGTGGAGTGCCTTTTAGACGTCACCACCATGTCGAGAACACTGGACCGGCTTCAGAACATGGGTCTGGTGGAAAGACGGAGAGACCCCATGTCGCGGCGTACCTTCAGGGTAAGCCTGACCGAAGAAGGAAAAAAGCTTGCGGAAAAAGTGACGGAGGAGTTTTCCAAAATCGATGAGGCCATATGCAGGGGCTTTATAGATGAAGAGCTCGAAGAGCTGCTCTCGCAGCTGGAAAGGGTGAGGGAGAATTTAAGGTGATTGGAGAAAACGCTGTAACCTTAGGCGCGCATACGATTTACCGATTTACGCCTGGCTTCGACAAAGACGTCAGTTTTCGACGGTTTTGCCGAAGCTTTTTCGGCTTTAAAAGCTGCATCTGCAGGCTTTGTCGAAATTTCATCGATCAAAACCCGCATGGCTCGCTTATTTTTTCGGCAGATTTTGATTTTGCTTCAAAAATGTCGAAAAAGCCTTCGGCAATTTAGCGGAAAACACGCTGCATTGTCGAAGACTTCTTGGTGTTATAGGATAAAAAGTGTTGATGGGCTATAGTTCCAATAACCGAGGTACTCATCCGATTTATGAAATCCGCCCATACAATTCCATCTCCCCAACCGGGAAGGTTGTAGATATTTTCAGGTGTTCGATGTGAGACAGGTTTTTTACCGCTTACATCGAACATTTTTTCGATGACAAAGGCTGAAAATACTGTTTTCATCGAACAAATTTGCTGCTTTACGACCGCATGCACCAGAAAATGTTCGATGTAATCAGCTAAAACCCATCGCAATGTCGAAAATCCGTTCGACCTCGATGCGAAAAAACGGGGTTCACATCGAACTGTCACTTAAAACCTGCAGGTGCCGACGGCATAACCCCATAACCCCCTGAAATCATAAAACCGCACATACGAAAAAACCCTGAAACCGCTTAAGTTTCAGGGAATGTAATCTTGGTTGCGGAGGGAGGACTTGAACCTCCGGCCTCCGGGTTATGAGCCCGACGAGCTACCAACTGCTCTACCCCGCGTCGATGAAGTAGCTTAACTACCCCGTATATTATAGCACACTCGGAACACTTTGTTAACCCCTTTGTCGACAAAACCCGTCCGGGCGCACTTATTATGGTGCCGGAAACCGGGGTCGAACCGGTACGATCGGTAAGGATCGCGGGATTTTAAGTCCCGTGCGTCTGCCAATTCCGCCATTCCGGCATAAAAAATTGGCTCCGAGAGTGGGGCTCGAACCCACAGCCTACCGGTTAACAGCCGGTTGCTCCACCATTGAGCTATCTCGGAATACCTATA
>DXHZ01000008.1 GCA_019113145.1 Candidatus Avanaerovorax faecigallinarum | reverse complement strand
CTTAAGGTCCACTATGCGGTTGAACACCTTCTCGGTATCAGTGGTAAGCCTAGAATCGGCCACGTAATAGCCGTGACGGAAGAACTGGAATCTCTCTCCCGGCTTTGCCTCCGCAACGGCCGGCTCGGCGTAGCCCCAGGTCTCCTCCACGGAATCCGGATTGTTCACCAGATTGCCGTTTTCGTCCTCCACCATAAGGTATCCGCAGTTTCTTATCCTTATCTTTACTGCCGTGGCGGCGTCCACAAAGTGTATGGTTCCCTTCACCTTTCTTCCCTCAAAGCCTTCGCCCGACTTTGTTGCAGGGTCGTAGGCGCAGAGAAGCTCTTTAATGGAGCCGTCCTCGTTTTTCACCACTTCGTTGCACTTTATGAAGTATGCGCCCTTGAAGCGTACTTCGTTTCCCGGGAACAGTCTGAAGTATTTCTTTACCGGCACTTCCATGAAGTCCGCGCCGTCAACGTAAAGCTCTCTGGAGAAAGGAATCTTCCTCGTTCCCATCTCCGGAACTTCTTTGTTATTCTCCAGTTCCACCATTTCGGTCTGACCCTCAGGGTAGTTGGTTATCACTACCTTTATCGGGTTTTCCACAACGTTACGGCTTTCCACCTTCGTCTTAAGGTCCTCTCTGATGCAGTGCTCCAGAAGGGATATGTCAACCATGCTGTTGGCCTTGGAAACGCCTATTCTCTCGCAGAAATCCCTGATAGATTCAGGAGTGTAGCCTCTTCTTCTCAGGCCTGCGATGGTCGGCATTCTCGGATCGTCCCATCCGTCCACCACGCCCTCGTCCACAAAGGCTTTAAGGTAGCGCTTGCTCATCACCGTGTTGGTAAGGTTCAGCCTTGCGAACTCTATCTGCTGAGGCGGATTCTCCCAGAGTCCCACTTCTCTCAGAACCCAGTCGTAGAGCGGTCTGTGATCCTCGAATTCCAGGGAGCAGAGGGAGTGGGTTATTCCCTCTATGGCGTCCTCTATAGGGTGTGCAAAATCGTACATCGGGTAGATGCACCATTTGTCCCCGGTGTTGTGGTGAGGCGGTTCGTGAGCGATTCTGTATATTACAGGGTCTCTCATGTTTATGTTAGGCGAGGCCATGTCTATCTTCGCTCTGAGCACTCTCTCGCCGTCGGCAAACTTTCCCGCTTTCATATCCTCAAAGAGCTTAAGATTTTCCTCGACGCTCTGGTTTCTGCACGGGCTTTCCTTTCCCGGCTCCTTCAGGGTTCCTCTGTATTCCTTTATCTGCTCCGCCGTCAGGCTGTCCACGTATGCCAGGCCTTTTTTGATCAAAATGACTGCAGCCTCGTACATCTGGTCGAAGTAGTTGGACGCCCAGAGGAGCTTCTCCCATTTAAAGCCCAGCCATCTGATGTCCTCTTCTATGGCGCCTACGTACTCCACGTCCTCTTTAACGGGGTTGGTATCGTCATATCTCAGGTTGCACTTTCCGTGATACTTTTCGGCTGTCCCGAAGTTTATGCATATTGCCTTCGCGTGACCTATGTGAAGGTAGCCGTTAGGCTCCGGCGGGAAACGGGTGTATATTTCCCTTCTCTTGCCGCTCTCAAGGTCAGCGTCGATTATGCTGTGAATAAAGTTGGTAGAATTGGCTTCGCTCATTTTATCCTCCTGCGCTAAAAATCTTCGTGAAGTTCCTTTGCCTCGCTTTCTTTAAGGAAGAGATACTTCCTCGCGGCAAAGAGTATGGCAATGGCTGTTACGCCGATTATTATCTCCTTCATACTGAGGTGTTCCACTATCATCTGACGGGCGACTGCAAGCTGCATAACCTCTATGAGGTCTACGGCTCTCTGCCTGGTCAGCAGCTTTACGAATTCCAAACCCACTATGAGGGCCAAGGTGTCTGCAAGAAACCGGGTAAATCCTTCCGGCTCCATATCACGCAGCGAATTTTCGAATGCGACCTCGCTTATCAGGTTATACAGCATCACCAGTATAACCAGTATGATGACTACCGAGGCGACGGCCTCTATGGTGTAGACCACTTTGCCGAAAAAAGTGCCCCAATAGCTTCTTCCCTTTGGAATTCCTTTTTTGTTATCCATATTCTCTCTCCGAATTATTCATGCGAACTACGGGCCTTAAATATGCCCATGTCCGCGGGGAAAATACTCTACGGATAATTATACCATCTGAACGGTTTTTCCACAACGAAAAAACGGCCGGGTGATATGGTAATCTAACCCACCGGCCGCATAATTTTGCATCTTATTTTTCGTCGCTCTTATCGGTTATAAAAAAGTAGACGGACAGAAACATCACCACACCGCACAGCGCATAATAAAGCACCGTCTTAATACCGGGCAGACCGACACATATACCCTCCGTCATCGGAATATTCCAGACTATCTTCATAAAGCCAGATACCAGTATTGAAAACAAAACAACAATCGCTTCAATTATCAGCCAAATCTTTAGCGCCTTCCTCAACCTCTTTTTACTTAACTTCATTTTCATCTCCCCCTCCCGATTTCATAATGTAATACTCCAGAAAAACGATGCACGATATTATGCAGAAGAATATCACTCTGCGGGGAGTATAAAGCGAAAATATATCTTCTGTTACAGGTATACCGTAAAACACATTGACGACTACATTCACTACGAGGAGTATAAAATGCGGAGCTATGGTAAATATAGCCATATATTTCAGAGCTCTTTTTAGTCTCTTGTTTCTTGCGTTCATATATCTCTTCTCCCTCCTGAATCAGATAAAATTTTCCACAGTATACCATATCGAAACACTTTTGAGGGAACTGTTAAGAAATCTTAACCTTAACATTAAGAAACTTTAAGGGATATCTTTCTACAGGACTTCCCGGTTCATCTCGGCCGTTAAGCGATAAACGAACAAAGTGGCCCACGGAATCTCGGCCTATATGCGGTTTCACACGTAAAGCGGCCGAGAAATCGCCCCGGAAAATCGTCTCAAAAAGTAAAAATCTCGGCCAAATGCCGAGATTTTGCGGGTTTTGCAGTAATTTCCGTGGGCCGCCAACCGGGAAATCCGGCAAAGCGGCCGAGAGCGCCCGGCGAAGTGGCCGAGACGGCCGGGAGCGCCCGGTGGCTGAACACCATCAGACCGCCACACGACTACTTCTCCAGAAACTCCTTCAGCTTGTCGCCGTAGCTTTCGGTTACGTAATACCCTTCAAGATATGCGTTCTTCAGCTTATTTCTGTCTTTTTCAAGCCTGCCTACGCCCAGATCCTTTACGGGCGCGATGACGAACACGTTTCCCTTCTTCTCCTCTTCGTCTATGTACTCGAGGGTTTCGTTGTAGACGGTGTGGCGGCGCTTAAGGGCCTCTATCAGCTTAGGGTAGTCCTTGTACTTAGCCTTTATCAGAGGAATGGATTTGCTGGCCGCCTTACGATAGCCTCTTTCTCTCGTCAGAATCACTATCACCTTGTCGCATCCGATTTCCTGAGCGTGCTTAACGGGAATAGAATCGGAAAGGCCTCCGTCCATGTACTGATATCCGCCTATGTCCACCATCTTCGCAAAGAGCGGCAGCGATGCGGAGGCTGCTATCCAGTCCACATCTTCGAACATATCCTTTATCTCAGGATACTCTGATTCTCCCGTAATGCAGTTGAACACTCCAACTTCGAACCTTATTCCGCTCTTTTTGAAGCTTTCGTTGTCTACGGGGTTAAGTTCCTCCGGAATTGTGTGATACATGAACTTCCTTCCGAAATAGTCTCCCGTTTTTAAGAGACTCTGGACGCTCCCGTATCTTGGATCGTCCATGTAATCGGTGCAGACCGCAAAGGCTCTGCCCTTCTGTCCGCTGACGTAGCTGCACCCGTGGCATGCCCCTGCGGACACGCCTATTACGTAATCGACCTTTATATCGTTGTCGAGAAGATATTCGAGTACTCCTGCGGCGAAGATTCCTCTCATTCCGCCGCCTTCAATTACCAGTCCTGTCATAACGTTATCCCTTCCTTCTGTTCATTCATACCCACGAACCTGCCGGCCTGAACCACGTAAAGATATGCTTCGCACTCTTTGACTCCCGTGGCCCGGACTACGGCGTCCCTGTATATCTCAATCTGCTTCCCGTAGCTGCCGGTCAGGTGTTTTATCTCTTCCTCCGCCCTGCTTTCTTCAAAGCGGTTAGTCTTATAGTCTATGATGACGGCCCTGCCGTCCTCGATGAAGTAACAATCTATTATACCCTGAATCATGACGGATTCACCGTCTTTTTCGGACAAAAGGGTAAACGGTTTTTCCTTTCTCATTCTTCCCTCGGAAAAAGCCTTTGCCGCGCGAGCGCCTGTGTCCGATTCAAAGAAGGCCGTCACTCCCTTTATGTAGACTGAATCGGCTTCCTCTTCGGTGAAAATTCCGCAGGCTTTCAGCCTTTCAACCTCGGAGGCCGCATATCCGTACCCGCCCTCTGCAGCTTTTGCAAAGTCCAAATTCTCCATGAGAGTATGGAAACAGGTGCCTCGTTCCGCCGCAGTGAGTTTCTTTTTACCCGCCATGAAGTCCGGCGCTTTCAAGTCCGAAAATCCGCGCCACACAGGCTTCATCGGTTCTTCGGACTCAGGCCCCAGCCTGCCCGAATCTATCTTTTCGTCGTCTGCGGAAGCCTCCGAATTAAGTTCTGAAACGGAATATTTCGGTTTCAGCCGTCTTGCTCCTTCGTAAGGGTATGCGTATTCCAGCCGCCTTATAACGTCGGCCTTCGTCTCTTCATCGGAACGACCGGCGTAGATATCCCGGTTCAGAATGTCACCTCCGGCGTACACCTTCTCCGAAAGACCCGAGCCGTCCACATCGGCTGCATTTACAACGGTGCACGGCACTGTGTCTCCTATGAGGGAAAGGTAGTCCGTATCTTTTCTCACTCCGCTTTCTCTGGCCGCAAGATACTTTTCTCCGTCGTTCACGGCGCCGAGAATGTGGAGCACGTCCTTTGCACGGGTCATGGCGACGTAGAGGATTCTCACTTCCTCTTCGGCTTCCTCTCTCCTTACGGCTCCGGCTATGAGCCGCTGTATGAGAGTCTGGCTGTACCATCTCTCCTCCGGATTTTCCAGGGTCAGCCCTATGCCTATGTCCTTGTGAAGTGCCGCTCCTCTTCCGGCTTTCGAGTAGTTGAGCCTTTTGCCGCAACCTGCCAGAATGACCATTGGAAACTCCAGACCCTTGCTCTTATGGATAGTCATTATCCTGACCACGTCGTCCTTTTCGCCGATGAGCCTTACCTGTCCGGTTCTGACTTTGCGCTTCTTCACCGAATCGATATATCGCATAAAGTCGTAGAGAGTTCCCTGACCGTCCGAGGCGAAGTCCTCCGCCTTATCGACGAGAGCCCTGAGGTTGGCCTGTCTCTGGCTTCCTCCCGGCATCGCCCCCATGACGATGTAATATCCAGTCTCTATCATCAGCTTCCAGACGAATCTGCCCAGAGGCATGATCCTCGATTCCCTCTTCCAGCCTTCTATGGACGAAAGGGCGCGAACGCACATGGAGCCGGTTTCGCTTTCCGGATGGGCCTGAGCGTACATCCTCAAAGCCTCCTCGAAGGAGCCCGTCTTATGCTCCTCCCTGACCTGCGCAAGCTGATCGGCGGTAAATCCGAATATCTCTGAGTGAAGAACGCTTATGAGCGGCACGTCCTGCTTTTTATTGTCTATTACGGAAAGAAGGTTCATGAACACCCGGATTTCCATGGTGTCGAAATACCCTTCGTTGTCGTCTACGTATGCGTCTATTCCGCACCTCTTCAGAATCCCGTAGTACACATCGGCGTAATTTCTCACGCTTCTTAAGAGAATCACTATGTCCCTGCGGCGAAGCCTTCTCACCTTCCCAGTCTTCGGATCCATGTATTCCTTCCCCAGGGATTCCTTTATGATGTTTGCCGCCTGAAGAGCCTCTACCTCCGTCTTTTTCAGGTCGGCAATCTCTTCGGGAACGGCTTTCGCCTCTTCTCCGTCGTCTGCGGCTCCACCGAAAGCCACTGCGGTCATCTCGGGTTCATAGTTCAAAGGGCCGTTGTATTCGATGCCCGGATAAAGCTCGGCATCGGTGTCGTAACCTTCCATGGCGTTTCTGAAAACGCGGTTTATTCCCTCAAGAACCACCGCCTTACTTCTGTAGTTTCTGTTAAGGTCTATCTTTACGGAGCTGTCACCGTCGCCGCACCCCGCGTACTGACGGTATTTCCGCCTGAATATGGACGGCTCGGCAAGTCTGAACCTGTAAATGCTCTGCTTTATGTCTCCTACCATGAAGAGATTGTTCCCGCGGCAGATTCTTCCTATGATCTCCTCCTGAAGGACGTTTGTGTCCTGATATTCGTCTATGAAGATGTACTCGAACTTATCCCGGTAGAAATCCCGCGCGTCGCGGTTTTCCAGTATTTCCAGGCAGTAGTGCTCTATGTCGCCGAAATCGGCCAGCTTTTTCTTTTTCTTCACGGCCCGGAATATCTCGTGGTATTCTTTGACAAGTCCTCCCAGGTATGCGGCAAAAGGCGCAGTCTGGTTCATCTCTTCCACCTGCGCGTCAAGAGGCCGGCAGAATATCTCTTCTCTGAGGTTCTTCGCCGCATCTCTCGCTTCCTTAAGGCATGCTGAAACGCTGTCCTTTACTTCTGCGTATATTTCCTTTTCTTCCTTCTTCGGCGTGATTTTCGGAAGCCCTATGAGTCCCAGCTTTTCGCCAAAGCCTTCAAAATCCCGGGTTTTTCCATACTCCAAAGCCGCCTCGATAAAAACCGTCTGGCCTTCCCGGACTTTGTCCGCCAGCCTGTCGAGGCCTTCGTTCTCGAGAATCTCCGCGGCCTTTCTGCTGTTTTCCGCAGCTTTTGTCAAAGCCTCGGCGGCATAATCCCATATATATTCCACAAGCGGGGATTTCCTGAATTCATCGCAGGAAAGACCGAGCTCCCCGATTTTTTCATCAAGCCATTTCCACGGATAAGGCATAGCCATAACTCCGTCGTACACGGACAGTATCATCTCCCTGACGCCGTTCATATTCCTTCCGGAGCTGTACCTGTCGAGAAAATCGTGGAATTCCGGGCTTCCCTCTTCAAAACGTCTTTCAAGAAGCTCGTCCATGGCGTCTTCCCTCAGAATTGCGCCTCTGGCTTCGTCACATATGGAAAATCCAGGCTCCAGATCCGTCAGATAGAAGTACTTCCTTATCACGCTTAAGGCAAATGAATGGAAGGTGCTGATACTGGCCTGAGGCAGAAGGGCAAGCTGTCTTCTCGCATATGCAGCCTTTGTCCTGTCTTCATTCTGCTCGGCGTAGAGAGCCTGCCTGATTTTTTCCTTCATCTCCGCAGCGGCGGCGTTGGTGAAGGTGACTATGAGCATCCTGTCCACCGGAACTCTGTCCTCTACGATAAGCCGCCTTATGCGCTCGACTAAAACCGCAGTCTTTCCGGATCCTGCGGCGGCGGCGACCAGTATATTCTTCTGTCTGTTTTCTATGGCTTCAAGCTGTCTTTCTGTCCAGTTCATATGTCTCTCCGTTCCCGTTCCCGGCGGAACTGTTACATTTGATTATATCAGATATTCTGTTATAATTAAAGGACAGTGTGGACGCTCCGGCGTCCGTTTAACCGCCTGAAATGAAAAGGAGAACAGTCTCATGGAAATAAAGAAAAGACCCTCTATGCTGATGATTCTTGACGGCTTCGGCCTTAATCCGTCCGCCAGAGGAAACGCCATCGCGGCGGCGGATACGCCCCATCTTGATGAAATATTTAAAAAGTATCCCCGGACCTCTCTCAAAGCGTGCGGAAAAGCCGTGGGACTGCCCGAAGGCCAGATGGGAAACTCCGAAGTAGGCCACCTGAACATCGGCGCAGGCAGAGTGGTTTACCAGGAGCTTTCGAGAATATCCAACGCCATAGAAGACGGAAGCATACTTGAAAACCCTGTGCTTTCCGAAGCGATGGATGCTGCCGCTGGCGGCGGCGCGCTTCATCTTCTGGGACTCGTTTCCGACGGAGGCGTTCACAGCCACATAGAGCATCTGTTCGGCCTCATCGATATGGCAGGCCGCAGAGGCGTTAAGACCCTGCGAGTTCACGCTTTTCTGGACGGCCGTGACGTTCCGCCCAGATGCGCCGGAAAATACCTTAAAGAGCTTCAATCGTATTTAGACGATGTACTTGATAAATACGGCATGGACGGACGCATTTCCATGATTTCGGGAAGATATTACGCTATGGACAGGGATAACCGCTTTGAGCGGGTCGAGAAGGCCTACGACGCTATGACAAAGGGCGCAGGCCCCCGCTTTTCCTCTGCGGCGGAGGCTCTTGCCGCAGCCTATGACAGAGACGAAAACGATGAATTCGTCCTCCCGTCCGTAATCGGAGGCGATGACAGGACAGTAAAGGACGGAGACTCCATGATCATGTTCAACTTCCGTCCGGACAGAGCAAGGGAGATAACAAGGTGCTTTGTTGACGACGGATTTACAGGCTTTGACAGAGAAGTCCGCCCTAAAGTATCCGCCTACGTCTGCATGACTCAGTACGACGCTTCGATGCCGAACGTGACCGTGGCATTTCCGCCTGAGCAGCCGGAGAACACCTTCGGAGAGTACGTCTCCTCTCTCGGCCTTAAGCAGCTTCGAATCGCGGAGACCGAAAAATACGCCCACGTTACTTTCTTCTTCAACGGCGGCAGGGAAAAGCCTTACGAGGGCGAAGACAGGATTCTGGTTCCTTCTCCTAAGGTTGCCACCTACGACCTTAAACCTGAGATGAGCGCCTACGAGGTGACCGAAAAAGTAGTCGATGCCGTTGAATCGTCAAAATACGATGCGATAGTTCTCAATTACGCCAACGCAGACATGGTGGGCCACACCGGAGTTTTTGACGCCGCCGTAAAGGCCATCGAAACCCTCGACGCATGCGTGCCGAAGGTGGTTAGAGCCGTACTGGACGCCGGCGGCCAGATTCTTCTCACGGCCGATCACGGAAACGCAGACGTGATGGAAGACGAAAACGGAAACGTGGTGACCGCCCACTCCCTCAACGAAGTTCCTCTGGTTCTCATTTCCGGGGAAGCGGGAGAAAACCCGGAAAAGTGGCAGCTTAAATCCGGCGGGAAGCTGGCGGACCTTGCCCCTACCCTCCTTAAGCTGATGGGCCTTGGCGTGCCGGAAGAGATGACGGGCTCGCCGCTGATTTAGATGATATCCTCTTATGTATGACAGGAGATTTTAAATATGAAATACGGTAGCTTAGAAGAAAAAACATATCAGGAGATAAATTCAAAGGTAATAGACAGCTGGTGCCGTGACGGCTGGGAATGGGGAACCCCCATAGATCACGAGACTTTTTTGAGGGCAAAGGAAGGAGACTGGAACGTCCTCCTCACCACCACAAAGCCCGTACCCCACAGCTGGTTAGGCGACCTTAAGGGAAAGCGAATTCTCGGTCTTGCCTCTGGCGGTGGTCAGCAGATGGCCGTATTCTCGGCTCTGGGCGCAAAGTGTACCGTCTTCGACTATTCCGGGCTCCAGTGCGAAAGCGACAGGCTGGTAGCCCAACGGGAGGGCTATGAGATAGAAGTAATTCAGGGCGATATGACGAAGCCTCTGCCTTTCGGCGACGAGACCTTCGATATGGTATTTCACCCGGTATCCAACTGCTACATCCGTGAGGTTGAACCGGTTTTCAAAGAGGTGTTCCGGGTGCTGAAAAAGGGCGGCAGCTTTCTCGGCGGCTACGACATCGGTATAAACTACGCATTTAACGAGGACGAAACCGCGCTCTGCCAAAGGCTGCCCTATGACCCGGTTTCCGACCCGTCTCTTCTGAAGGAGCTTGCGGATGTCGACGACGGCATTCAGTTCTCCCACACCATAGACGAACAGATAGGAGGCCAGCTTAAGGCAGGCTTTACGTTAAAGGATATATACAGCGACACCAACGGCACAGGGAATCTTCACGACCACAACGTCCCGTCGTTTATCGCCACATGGTGCGTAAAATAGGCGTCCCAATCAGGGGCGCCTGTATTTTTTTATTATTTTCTCGGCGGCTTTTATTCCGTCGCATGCGGCGCTGACTATACCTCCCGCATATCCGGCGCCTTCTCCGCATGGCCGTATGCCGCCTGTTGAGCTTTCCATTTCCTCATTTCGCTCGATTCTCACAGGAGACGAGCTTCGACTCTCCACTGCGGTCATAACCGCTTCATCTGAATCGAATCCTTTCAGCTTTTTCCCCAATTCAGGCATGGCCTCTCTTATACACTCCACTGCAAAATCCGGAAGAGATTCCGTTACGGCTTCAGCAGATTCGCTGCCTGCTCTGAATTCCTTCCACGTGGTCTTCGGCGCTCTGTTTTCCGAATATCCGGCGTTTCTGAACGCCGCGCGTTCCCACTTTCTCTGAAACTCCACGCCTGCCAGAACGTCATCCGAATCGAAGTCCTCCGGACGAACGTCCACCAGCAGAGCGCTGTTGGCGGTTCCGCTGTCGCGGCGGCTTTCACTCATACCGTTTGTAACAACTCCTCCTGCCTCAGATGCGGCCATAACCACTTTTCCGCCCGGACACATGCAGAACGTATATACTCCCCTGCCTCTTTCTGTCCTGTACGACAGCTTGTAATCCGCAGGAGGCAGTCCGTCAGCGCTTCCGTAATGGTCGGCATATCCACGGCTCAGCCTGCCGTACTGAGCCATATCTATCAGGCTTTGAGGATGCTCTATCCTGACTCCGATGGAAAACGGCTTCCGGGTCATTGAAATTCCCGAGGTCTTAAGCATTTCAAAAGTGTCTCTGGCGCTGTGACCGATGGCGAGAACAAGCTCTGAAGTCTGAATTTCCTCTTCACCGCCGGGACCGGCCGTCTTTACGGCTGCAAGCCTTCCTCCCTCCGTTTCAAAACCTGCAAGTCTGGTCTCGAACCTGACTTCACCGCCGAGGCGTATTATTTTCTTCCTTATGTTTTTAACCACAGTTCTGAGAATATCCGTTCCTATGTGGGGTTTTGCCAGATACATGATATCCTCCGGCGCTCCCGCCTCCACCAGCTCCTCCAGGACCTTTCTTATTCTCACATCTTTTATGCCGGTAGTCAGCTTGCCGTCCGAAAAAGTGCCTGCACCGCCTTCGCCGAACTGAACGTTGGATTCAGGATTAAGCACACCCGTCTCCCAGAACGTCTCGACATCCTCAGCTCTTGAATCGGCGTCCTTTCCCCGTTCTGTCACTATGGGCCTGTATCCCGCCTCGGCAAGGATAAGCGCAGCAAACATTCCGCACGGGCCGAAACCGGCTATGACCGGTCTCCCGGACATCACGCCGTTACCTGGCTCCGCTGTGCGATACGTAACATCAGGCGCAATCTCAAGGCCGCCTTTAGCTCCGCACTTTAGCCGGGCAAGTTCTCTGGGTCTCTTCTTATACACGGCTTCAAAATCCACCGTATAAACGTACACTATGTCATCTCTGTTTCTGGCGTCGATGGATTTACGCACGATGCGAAGCTCAGTAATCAATATGTCGTGCCGTCCAAGTTTTTTCAGGATTTTATCCTTCAGCCGGTTCTCGGGTTCATCCGGTCTGAGCTTTATCTGCTGAATTCTGTACATAAGCCTCTCCCTGCCTTTATTCCCGTAATCCATGCGTGGTTCAGGTTAAAACCGCCGCACGGGCCGTCATAATCCAGAACCTCACCGGCGAAGTAAAGCCCCGGTACTTTTTTGGATTCCATGGTTATTCCATCAACTTCAGAAAGAGCCACTCCGCCCCTTGTCACCTGAGCCGTTTCCCATCCTTTAGGCATTTTCGGCGTGAATTTAAGAGCTTTCATCTGACGGGCGGGATTCTCATCAGAAAAAATTCTTTCCGCTACGGCGCGGGCCAGCTTCTCCTTTACCACGGAGTTAAGAGCTGATTCACCTCTCAGCCCCCGTTCGCCCTGCTCCCTGAGAAAATCCTCCACCTGGGCGGGTGAAAACTCCGGCATGAAATCCAGGTAAATTTCGTATTCCTTAAAGCCGTCCTTCAGAGTCTTTCCCTTACCAAGCTTCAGAAAACGCGACATGTTGAATATACATATTCCGGAAAGACTGTCTCTCGTAAACTGGACTTCTCCGTCCTCGCAGAATATGCATTTTCCGTCTCTGAAAAGCGACGCTCTGGCCTTCTCTCTGACTCCTGACAGTACCGAAACGTTTTCCGTCACCTCTATAGCCGTAAGAACCGGTACCGGAGAGTTCACCCTGTGTCCCAGCTTTCTTGCCATGGTGTATCCGTCTCCGGTCGTTCCAAGCTTAGGCGCCGCTTTGCCGCCGGTCGCCACCAGAACTTTCTTTGCAGGTATAAACCGAATTTCCTTTTTCCCGTCCCGGGTCGTTTCCGCCGTGACCGTAAATCCCCCGTCATCCTTTTCCAGCCCTGTAACCGCCGTATTTACTAAAACTGCGACTCCCAGTCTTTCGGCTGCCGTTCTCAGCGCCCTCTCGACGTCTGCCGCCTCTTCAGAATAGGGATAGATTCTTCCCGCTTCATCTGTTCTGGTGAGAACCCCGATACGTCCGAAAAATTCCAGAGTAAGCCTGACATCATGGCAGGTCTCGTTGCTCAGGTTGCATCTTCCGTTTCCGGATGCGCAGATTTTGCTGCCTGTCCCCCGTCTCTTCTCAAGGAGAATCACCCTGTGGCCAAATCCTGCCATGCCCGCCTCCACAGCTGCTGCAAGGCCGGATGCTCCGCCTCCTATTATACAGATGTCCCGTCTTTCATCAGAAATGCTGTTCACAATACTTCATCCTTTGTCTGCCGAAAAAAAGGGATATACGTTTAAGCATATCCCGGTCGAAATCTATAAGCTATTTATCTTCTTCAGGAAGAGTTTCCTCCTCAATGCCATCCTCTTCCAGAGTTTTGTTAAGAAGCTCCTCAGGCGGCACCACAGGCTCGTTGAAGATGTCATAGGTGACCTTGATCTCCTCGACTTCTCTGATAGCCCTCTTCGCGCGGCGGGCTTTCTTAACGGCAATCTTCGCCTCGCGTCTGGCTTCTTCCGCCTTTCGCTCCGCCTCTTCCAGAAGTTCTTCTTTTGTTTTTATCAGATCCGGCTTCTTATATGTGGTGTCGAATCCGACCTTTATAACGTTTATTCCCTGGATGACGAATATTATGCCGAGCATCATGAGAACCGACAGATTGAACAGTGATGCATTGAAGAAGGTGTAGAGTCCCGTAACAAAGTTGCACACCGCCACTACCACCGTCCAGTAGAAGTCCAGGTTCTTCTCTTCCTTTATATCGACATGAGTGATTATAACCAGATAGCGAATCCCGGCAATCATGCTCCACATTCCGAAAATCACCGGAACCGCAATATCCGCTGCAAGCTGTCCGGTCAGCACTACTATTCCGAGTATAAACGTGGTCAGGCCGTCGATTAAAACCCAGTGCCGGTCCTCTTCATCCTCGTCTCTGCTCCTGTAGGAAATGCATTCTGTTATTCCTATTATCGTGAGTATGACGCCTATAGGAAACGCCATAGAGATAAAAGTCAGCCCGGCATTCGCTATGGAAAACACTCCAAGCAGAGCCAGGACGACTCCCATTATCATATTAATTATTCTCAAAATCTACCTCCCGGGACAGAATATCAAACCGGGCTGCCGTCCTTTCCGTCGCCGTAATCCAGCACATAAAGCTCTGCGCTGCCTTTGACGGCGTCTCTCAGATTCCCGATAAAACCGTCAAAGCCTTTCTCCTCACGGGACGCTCCTACGACAACCTTGTCAATCCTGTTATCCTTCACGATGTCGGCAAGGGTTTCCAGCACGTCGTCGGACTTAAGCACCAGAAGATCGGCCCCCGCCTCTCTCGCCTTTTCATAAAGATATTCCAGAGCTCTTCCGTCTTCGGAATCCCCCAGAAAATTGTAGTCGATTCCTGCAACGTGAATAATGTGCATGGTATCCTCATCGGACGTCATGAGGCTCTTACCGTAGTCTATAAGCCTCTGGCAAGTCTTCTGCTTGGTTACGCATACCATAATCCTGCTCATCTTTTTCCTCCGAATTCAAAAGAAATCATACCGGGTGTATTATAACATATTTTCAGGTGCTTTTGTGAGGGTTATTTGATATTTGCAGACTTGTCCTGTTTCCGTTATACTTAAAGTGTTATGGACAGAATCATTTTACACTGTGATATGAACAGTTTCTTCGCTTCAGTGGAACTCATCGAACACCCGGAGCTTAAGGAAAAGCCGGTGGCGGTATGCGGGGATCCGGACAGCCGTCACGGGATAATTCTCGCAAAGAATGAACCGGCCAAGGCCTTCGGCATAGTGACGGCGGAAACGGTAAGTCAGGCAAGGCGCAAATGTCCCGACCTGATTCTTCTGCCGCCTCATCACGACAAATACCGTCACTACAGCAGGCTGATAAATGCCGTCTACTACCAGTATACCGATATGGTGGAACCCTTCTCCATAGACGAATCCTGGCTTGACGTCACTGCAAGCGTAAAACTCTTCGGCTCCGGGCGCGACATTGCAGACCGCATAAGGGAAAGAGTACGAAGCGAACTGGGCCTTACTCTGTCGGCCGGAGTCTCATATAATAAAATTTTCGCCAAAATGGGCAGCGAATATAAAAAGCCGGACGCCACCACTGAAATAACCAGAGAAAACTATAAGAGGCTGCTCTGGCCTCAGCCGGTGGAGAACATGTTCTTCGTAGGATTTGCCACCGCACAGAAGCTCAGGAGCGCCGGCATTTCCACCATCGGAGATCTCGCATCCGCTTCCGATATCAGGCTTGAGTCCCTCCTCGGGAAACAGGGGCCTCTCCTCATAAAATACGCTTCGGGCCGCGATGACAGCCCTGTATCCCTTTCCGGGGAACGGGACAGAATAAAATCCGTCGGAAACGGCATTACTTTCAGCAGAGATCTGAAGTCCGCTGAAGACGCTCTCACAGCTGTCACATCTCTTTCGGACACCGTTGCGGGCAGACTCAGAAAGTACGGGTTCAAGGCCAAAGGCGTAAAAGTCGATATAAAAGACGCTTCATTTAAAAGCATTTCAAGGCAGAAGCAGCTCGTAAAGCCGACTCACCTTTCCTCCGATATCAAGCAGGCGGCAATGGAGCTCATCTCTTCCTCCTGGCGTTTTCCCGACCCTATAAGGCTCATAACCGTTACCGCCATAAACCTTACGGACGGAGAAGAGGGAGAGCAGCTTTCCTTCTTCGGAAACGGATACTCATCAGGCTGCGAGAGCGCTGCCGCTGCCGAAGAAAAATCCGACTCTATAGAAAAGGCTATGGATGACATACGCAGAAAATTCGGCGACAGTTCCATAACCTTCGGTCAGCTTCTGAATAACGATATAGGAATAGATTTTTAAAGGCCGCCCTATTCAGGCGGCCTCATCTGAAGCATGTTTAAAATTCAGCGTATGCGAATTTCGGCGCGGAGGCCATACCCGCATAAATCATATATGCATACAGTCCTGCCATTAAAATGAAGAACAGCCCCGTATACATCAGATATTCCTTTGAAATGAGCGTCTTAGCCCTCTGTAAAAAACCTGTAAGCCTCTTCATTGATCTCTACCCATCCTTTCCCCGCCGGATGAACTGCATCTTCCAGCCACCCTTCGGTATAATCCCTGTCGAAAAAACTGTATAAAGGCGTGTCGTATTTATCCGCAACCGCTTTTATCTGCGCCGGCAGCGGTTTTCTCTTATCCGCCGTGAATCCGGTGTAGTCATACCACCATCCGCTTACCGGAAGCAGTATGAGCTCCACGTCTATATTCTGCTCCCTGCACACCTGCAGAAATATTTCCAGATCCCCGTATTCGGGAGAGTCTTTCCAGAATCTCCTTGCCGTACTTGAGTTCTTTTCTTTTTTCAGTGACGGCTCGATGTTCTTCTTATAAAGCCTGTTATCCATATGAAAACTGTTGCCTTCCGACAGTTTTTTAAACTCCTCGTCCGACTGCTTCTTCAGTCCGTCCCAGTCCGCCGTCCCGGTCTTTGCAGTTTCCATGAACTTCCTGTACTTCTTCTCCTCCGTTGTCTTCCATGCCGTGTTTACATTTATCGCTTCCCGTTCATTCAGAAACGCTTTCTTCATGTTGAAATACGTCCTGTCAGCTGCATTTCCGCCGCTTCCGATAAATATTTTGTCGTATCTCTTCACATTTTCCTGAAGAGCCGGGCTGTTTGACAGAAGATCTTCGGCCCTCTCTGCAATCTTTTTCTTCACATCATCCGACAGATTGGGATTTTCCAGCATAGCCATGTACATGCTCTCCGAAAATCTCACCCCGAAAGCATCCTTTTCCACGCCGGGTCCGTTAAACCACGCCGGAGAAAGTATGAGAACCGTCTTCTTTGACTGAAGCTGAGGTCCAAGTGCCCCCATGGTTATGGCGTGAGACAAGCACTGATTGTACGCCGCCCCGATGCACATAACATCCATTTTCATAGCCCGGAAGATTTCCGTAGGATGATAGGGAGTGCCCTCGCCGTGCTGAAACTCAGAGGAGCCCAGATACATTACCGTATCCTCGTCGATGTTTTCTGCCACCGCCTTGTATGACATATCCTTATATGTGTTTATCCACGTCCCGAATCCTCCGTCCTCTGCCGTGACTCTCCCTGCAACGGCAAAATGCAGAACGATCACGGATATCACGAAGAGTATAAGCGCCGTGCCAAAGGCTGCAAGCTTCTTCATGACTAATTCATCCTCGCCCTGACCTGAGCTATAATCTTCGCCGGCGTATCCATCTGATCTCTGGTGAATTCAGACGGCGACATCACTATACCGAACTCTTCCTCTATGGATACCAGCAGCTCGGTGTAGTCCAGAGAATCTATGAGATCCTCCTCCAGCAGGTTGATATCAGTATCCTCTCTTACGATGCTGTCTCCGCAGAGTTCCTCCAGCATATCCAGTATTTTTTCTTCCATTTTATTTTCCTCCTGAAATAATCCTTATCCGTTAAGCCCTAAGATCTGGGTGAATCTTCCTGAGAAGATGAAGAATCCGAACATGGCCAGATTAAATGTGATTCCCCAGCTTATAAATTTATACCAGCGTTCCTTCTTATGTTTCTTATGGAACTTCGACTTCTTCTGATAGATTTCCGTAAGCGCCAGCAGAACGCCGTGATAAAGTCCGTAAATTATATAGTATATGTCAAGGCCGTGCCACACGCCCATGACGCCCATGTTTATGATGAACCCGACTGACGCTCCCGTAAGCTTGTTCTTGAACCATTTGCCCTTTATGGCCTTCATCATGAATCTGGAAAAGATGAAATCCCTGAACCAGTAGGAAAGGCTCATGTGCCATCTGTCCCAGAAATCCTTCATATCGGTGGCCAGAAACGGTTTATTGAAATTATCCGGGCTCTTTATTCCGAGTATGTAGCTTGTTCCCACCGCCATAAGGCTGTATCCTGCAAAGTCGAAGAACAGGTACAGACCGTACGAGTACATGTAAATCCCCTGGTTTATAAGGCGGTTTCCGCTTCCCAGCCACGTTATGGCCTGATAGAAGCCTGCGGCGAGGGCAAACTTGTACGTCATTCCCAGAACGATTTTAAAAAGACCGTTTCCCAGAAGGTCTATGTATTCCGCTCTTGAAAGCTTTCTGTAAAGGTCCTCTGAAAACCTTCTGCTCCTGTCTATAGGTCCCGATGACAGACACGGGAAAAATGTCAGGAAGTACAGGAAATCAAACGGCTTCACCTCTTTTATAAGACCGTCATATATTTCAATTATAATCTGCACCGACTTGAAGGTCAGATACGAAAGGCCGAGGAATGCGAAGATACCGTGTCCCGTGACAAAGGCTGAAATCTTCCATACGCCGAGGGGAGCTATCGAAAGGATTATGAAAAGCCAGTACAGAATTCCGTTTCTCGGTTTCTTTCTGTTGACGAATATGTACGCATTTACGAGAAGCAGCTGGTACAGGCAGTAGACTGCAAGGTTCACTATGGCCTTCGGGCTCGACCCCATGGCCATGTATATGAAGACTGCCGTAACAAACGCTCCGTAGTACTTTATTGGCTTTTCCATAAGTCCGAGAACTACAGCGGGAACGAGAAGCAATGCCGCCCAGATGAAAAAATAAAAGTCTCCGAATAGAGTCATTATACCAGTGCCTCCAGTTTCTTTCTGTCTGTTTTTCCATTGATGGTCATGGGAAGGTTTTCCATGAATACGACTCTTTTCGGGACCATATATTCCGGCAGCCTCTCTTTCAGTCCGCTTTTTACGGCCTTTGCCGCTGCCAGCCGGGCCCTGGAGTCTCCATCAAAGACCGTACCGTCCGACGTGACCACGAATGCTGTCAGATGTCTGACCTTACCCTCCTGATATTTCGGCAATACTGCTGCCGCTTCAACGCCCTCAAGTTCTCTGATATTGTTTTCTATGTCTCCCAGCTCTATCCTGTAGCCGTGCAGCTTCACCTGAAGATCCAGTCTTCCGTGATAGTAGAGCATTCCGTCCTTCAGATACCCCTGATCCCCCGTCCTGTAATATGCTCTTCCGTCAGCTTTTCTGCCGAAGACCTTTGCTGTTTTCCCGGAATCCTTAAAATACCCCTTGCTCACCGTATCTCCCACGATGATTATTTCACCGGTTTCGCCGTCAATCTCTATATCCGTCCCGGCTTTGGCATATCCTATAGGAAGCTCCTCCCCGGCCTCGATCATCTCCCCTGTTATTTCCGTGCCTGTGACGGCAACGGTGCTCTCCGTCGGGCCGTAGGTATTGACTATGCGCGCCTTCGGGAATCTCTCCATCAACCTGGCCGCAGTAGTCTTAGTCAGCTTCTCTCCGCAAAACAGAAAGGCCTTCAGGTCAGAAATAAGCTCTTCATTAAAACTCCTGTCGGAAAGACACATATCCGCAAAAGAAGGGGTGGACACCCAGTAATTGATATTTCCTCTTCCCAGAGTCTCCATGAGCTTACCCATATCCTTCTGTATTTCTTTCTCCACACAGTAGAGCGTTCCTCCTGAGGTAAGGGACGTGTACACATCCATAACCGAAAGGTCGAAGGAAAAAGGCGCCTGGTTCAGAAAAACCGCGGATTTCTTTTCCTCCGGACTGCCTCCCAGCGTTACAGACCAGTCGGTGAACCGGGTGAGCGCCTCTGCAGATATCTGCACCCCCTTAGGCTTTCCCGTACTTCCCGACGTGAAAATGATGTAGAAAGTGTCCTCCGGTTTCACCCATTTCGATTCAGGAAATCTCTCTCCCAGTCTGGCGTTTATGGCCTTTTCCATATCTTCCGGGCTCAGCACCCTGATATTTTCCGGAACACTTTCCGGTATCTCCACACCCAGCAGCAGTTCATTTCCCACTGTCTCAGCTATATCTCCAACCCGCTCCGGCGGCATCGATACATCCACAGGGCAGTACGCCCTTCCCGATTTGACACAGGCCATAAAACATACCAGCATCATCGGGTCCTTATGTCCGTATACGACTACCGGAGTCTTATCCTCCCCCAGAACTTCTTCCAGATACACGCTCAGTGCATCGGATTTCTCCCAGAGTTCTCTGTACGATATTTCCTTTTCCCCTGAAATCACTGCAGGCTGTCCCTTCCTTTCAGCGGCTGCAGCTTCAATCTTCTCTAAAACAAACATCTCTTTTCTCCCTTCTGTGTCTCTACTTATACCACAAAAAAATCCCCCTGTGGGGATTGTTAAGAATTCTTAACCTTATCTTTAACAAATCTTAAGAAATACGAAAGAATCGTAAGAAAAAGACCGGCTGCTGCAACCGGTCTTATCTGTTACCGCTGTTAAATTTACTGCTGTATCATTTCCTGCATGGCCGCTTCGTCTTTTGCCCGCTTTTCTGCGATACTTTCGGCCAGCATCATATCCTTGACCTTCATAAGGCGCGTCTGGCTGCCGCGCTCGTTTTCGTCAAGCTTCATGGTTATGTACCTTATGGTGACCTGAAGCCTCGGAATCATAACGTATTCCAGTGCGTTTACGCGGCGGCGGGTCTTTTCCAGCTCCGCTGCCAGAAGCTGAACCTGCTTCTCCTTTGCGGCAAGTTCCAGAAGCTTCGGAAATAGGTCTGACAGCGCTACGATGGCGTTATCCAGTTCTCCCGACGTTCTGGCAAAGCCGTAAGGGAAGATGTCCGCCGGGTTTTCAGCCTTTGTCTTAAAGGAAAACTCGGGAACATCGACGCTCATTATGTTGCGCCGGCTCACCTGAAGCTCCACGCCCTGCTTAGGAATCATGAGAGCCTCCTCCATGGCCTCGTTGCTTATTATGGCTGCGGCTACGGAGAAGTTGGCGTACACGGCTCCCAGCTCTCCTTCCACTTCCTTTCTCAGCCGGCCGTTTTCTCTGGCAAGCTCCAGGAAGTTCTTCATCAGCTCGTCCCGCTTATCCTTGAGAAGCTTGTGGCCTCTCGTGGCGGTGGCCAGGCGGCGCTTCAGCTGTGTGAGCATCATCCTGGTCGGATTTACATTCATCCTTTCCACTACTGATCACCTGCCCGGTCGTAATACTTGTCCAGATACTCATCGCGGATTCTCTTCAGTTCACCCTTCGGCAGAAGTCTTAAGAGCTCCCAGCCCGTGTCCAGGGTCTCCTCTATGGTCCTGTCGGTGGTGTACCCCTGGGAAACGTACTTTTCTTCGAATTCGCGGCTGAACTGAGCGTATATGAGGTCGGTCTCCGAAAGGGCCGCTTCACCTAAGATTGTCATAAGCTCCAGACTCTCCTTGCCCTTTGCGTATGCGGCAAAGAGCTGGTTCATGGTGTCGGCGTGATCCTCTCTCGTCTTGCCTTTCCCGATTCCCTTATCCTTAAGACGGGAAAGGGACGGCATTACGTCGATAGGCGGTTTTATTCCCTTTCTGAAAAGCTCTCTGGAAAGAATAATCTGCCCCTCCGTAATGTATCCGGTAAGGTCCGGAATCGGGTGTGTCTTGTCGTCCTCCGGCATGGTCAGAATAGGAATCATGGTTATGGAGCCTTCGTAGCCCTTTTTCCTTCCCGCTCTCTCGTACATGGTGGCAAGGTCCGTATAGAGGTAGCCCGGGTATCCTCTTCTTCCCGGAACTTCCTTTCTCGCCGCGGAAACCTCTCTCAAAGCCTCGGCGTAGTTTGTTATGTCGGTCATTATTACGAGAACGTGCATGCCCAGATCAAAGGCCAGATATTCGGCCGCCGTAAGGGCCATTCGCGGCGTTGCGATACGCTCTACCGCAGGGTCGTTGGCCAGGTTCATGAACATTACGGTTCTGTCTATGGCTCCGGTTCTTCTGAAGTCCGATGCGAAGAAGTCCGCTTCTTCGTAGGTGATACCTATGGCCGCAAAGACTACAGCGAAGTTGCTCTCGCCGTCGAGAACCTTTGACTGTCTCGCTATCTGAGCGGCAAGCTCGGAGTGAGGAAGTCCCGAGGCGGAGAATATAGGAAGCTTCTGTCCTCTTACCAGAGTATTCAGTCCGTCGATGGCGGACACGCCCGTCTGGATAAACTCCGCCGGATAGTCTCTGGCCGCCGGGTTCATCGGAAGTCCGTTTATGTCAAGGCGCTTTTCCGCGATGATCTCAGGTCCTCCGTCTGCAGGTCTTCCCATTCCGTCAAAAACCCTTCCCAGGATTTCAGGGGAAACGGCAAGCTGCATTCCGTGTCCAGAGAAGCTTACGGCGCTGTCCTTAAGATTTATGCCTGCGGCGCTGTCAAAGAGCTGCACCAGCACGTCCTTTCCGTTGATTTCGAGAACCTTGCAGAGTCTCTTTTCTCCCGACGGAAGGGTTATTTCACCCAGCTCGTCGTAAGTGGCTCCTTCAACGTCCTTTACCAGCATCAGCGGGCCGGCAACTTCAGATATGGTCTTATATTCTTTAATCATCGTCTCTCGCCTCCCCTGACGTTAAATTTTCAGCTTCTTCCTTAAGCTCGGCCATAATCTCATCGAAGCTTTCGTCTATCTTCGACTCCTCGATGTATTTGAAACGGCCTATTTTCTCTCTCACGTCCATGGCGGCTATCTTACCAAAGTCCGCGCCCTTCTTTACTGCCTCTGTGGACTGTTCATAGAAGGAGATGATAAGCTTCAGAAGCTTATACTGCTTGTTCATGGACGAGTACGTATCTATTTCGTGGAACGCGTTCTGATGGAGGTAGTCCTCTCTTATGGACCTGCACGCCTCCAGCTTCACTCTGTCCTCGAATGACAGAGCGTCGGCTCCTACCAGCTGAACGATTTCCTTAAGCTCCGATTCCTCCTGCAGAAGTCTTAAAGCCGTTCCTCTTAAAGCAGGGAATTCCTTGCTCACGTTCTCCTCATACCATTTTGTCAGCCTGTCCACGTAGAGGGAATAGCTCTGAAGCCAGTCGATGGCAGGGAAATGTCTCTCGTAGGCAAGGGACGAGCTAAGACACCAGAACACCTTTACTATGCGAAGGGTGGCCTGGGATACGGGCTCCGAGGTGTCTCCTCCCGGAGGAGATACGGCGCCTATTGCCGAAAGAGCTCCTATTCTTCTGTCTTTGCCCAGCGTTACAACTCTTCCCGCTCTCTCGTAGAACTGAGCAAGTCTCGAAGCCAGGTATGCCGGATATCCTTCCTCGCCCGGCATCTCCTCGAGACGGCCGGACATCTCTCTTAAGGCCTCCGCCCATCTTGATGTGGAGTCGGCCATGAGGGCTACGGAATATCCCATGTCTCTGAAGTATTCGGCTATGGTTATTCCGGTGTATATGGAAGCTTCACGGGCAGCTACCGGCATGTCGGAGGTGTTGGCTATGAGAACCGTCCTCTTCATAAGAGATTCTCCGCTCCTCGGGTCCTTAAGCTCAGGAAACTCCATAAGTACGTCTGTCATCTCGTTTCCGCGCTCGCCGCATCCGATGTAGACAACGATGTCCGCGTCGGCCCACTTTGCAAGCTGGTGCTGTACGACGGTTTTGCCCGATCCGAAAGGTCCCGGAACTGCGGCAACACCGCCTTTGGCTATAGGAAACATGGTATCTATTACCCGCTGTCCCGTCATGAGAGGCATCTCCGGAACCAGCTTCTCCTTATACGGTCTTCCCCGTCTTACCGGCCACTTCTGCATGAGAGTGAGATCCTTTATCTCTCCCTCGTAGGTTCTGACCCTGCAGACGGTCTCCTCCACCGTAAAGGAACCTGTCTCTATGGATTCGACTACGCCGTGGATTCCGGCCGGAACCATGATTCTCTGCTCCACAACGGGAGTCTCCTGAACGGTTCCTATTATATCGCCCGCCTCCACCTTATCTCCCGGCTTTGCGGAAGGAACGAAGGTCCACTTCTTCTCCCTGTCGAGGGCGGGAACCTTTATGCCTCTGGTAATGTTAGGCCCCGATTTTTCCATCATGGCGACCAGAGGACGCTGAATTCCGTCGTACATGGTCTCTATGAGTCCCGGTCCCAGCTCCACGGAAAGAGGCGCTCCCGTCGATTCCACCGGCGCTCCCGGTCCTATTCCTGCCGTCTCCTCGTAAACCTGAATGGAGGCCATGTCGCCCCTCATCTCTATTATCTCACCGATAAGTCCCAGGTCTCCTACTCTGACAACGTCGAACATGTCGGCGTCTTCCATGCCCGAGGCAACTACCAGCGGACCGGATACCTTTACTATCTTTCCGACACTCATCTATTTTCCACCTCCAAACAGGATGTCCGCTCCTACGGCTCTTTCCACCGCCTTGCTGACGTTTCTCATTCCGTCGCCGGTCGGCCCTTTTCTGCCCGGCAGGGCTATTACCGCCGGAAGCATTTCATCCTTGTATCTGTCTATTTCTTCCTCTATCTCCGCGGCCAGCTCCTCGGTAATGTAGATTATTCCGTATCCGCTTTCCGCCATGTACCTTACGGCCTTTGCGGCCTCCTCACCGGTTCTGGCCGGAATGGCGTCTATTCCCACGGCTCTGAAGCCTACTACCGATTCTCTGTCGCCAATTATTCCCGTCTTATACATAAGGCTCTCTCACCCTTTCCTCTATGGCCTCCGCCGGCGCGTCCAGAAGCTTTCCGGTAAGGATCAGTCTCAGGTTATCTATCTCGAGCTCCTTGCCGTACCAGTATCCGGCTATGGGGTTTATTCCGAAAAGCTCGTACTTGGCCTTTCTGTTTTCCGCCATAAGCCTGTCGTCGCAGAGCTTCTCAAAGAGCCAGAACTGTCCCGTCTCCGAAAGGAGCTTTCCGCCCTCGGCCATTACATCGCCGTAACCGTAAGGGGCGAACTTATCCGCCAGCTGGGTCAGACTCTCCTCGTATCCTGTCATGAACAGATTCCACGGTATAAAGCCTCCGTCTATGAACACCCTCTGAAGAAAAGCCCACGGTTTTTTCAGCCTTTTAAGTCTGGCAAAGGCTTTAAGATTCAGGGTGTCTATCTTTGTCTTAACCATGGTCACGAGAAACTCCTCGTCCGTCTCCTCCGCCGCCTCCAGCATCTGCCTGTAGCAGGCTTTGTCCAGGACTATGTCGATATCCTGAGGATCGCCGCTTCTGCCGTAGAGATCGGTGGCCTCCTTTATGGCGTCCTTCATCAAAGGCGGCATAAAGTCGTAGTTTCTCTCCTTCACCATTACCACCGTCTTCATCATGTCCGTGTCGCCCGACGAAATGAGATAGTTGTCGTCCGGGGTCACGCCCAGGATTTCAGCCTTCAGGCAGACTTTGATGTTGTGGTAGTCGAAAGGAAAAAGCATGAACGCCAGCTCCTTCCTCTCGGGCAGAGTGTTATATATGAGGTCAAAGAGGTTATTCTGTTCTCTTCTTATGAAGGCCTCAACGTCGCCGTTTTTCAGATCCTGAGAATCGCCGTAGCCGTACTCCTTCAGGATAACGTCGGCCGCATCAAGGTCTCTGCTTGCGATAACCCGGGAAAGGTCCTTTCTGGTCATGAGATTTCGGGAGAAGCAGCCTATGAAGGCGTCCGCAAAGATGTATTCGTCTGTCTTTCTCTTTGCCATCTTATCTCTCCTTACTTAAACAGCCTTGCCGCAACCTCCGGCACCAGCTCGCTTCTCATAGCGTCTATTCTCGCCTCTACGCTTCCGTTCACGTAGACGCTTCCGCGCTTTACTATAACGCCGGCCTTTATCTTCCTCGTCTCCTTTGAAAGAGCGTACTTTCCGCCGCCGCTTTCTTCCAAAAGCTTTTCCAGCTTTTCACCGTACTTTTCTCTGTCTCTTTCGCTTAAGATGAGCTCGCCGCCTTCGGGAGCCAGAGTTTTCGCCGTGTCTGCGAGAAACTTAAGGTACACGTCCTCGTCCAGGTCCGCAATCTTCTTAACCGCCTCGGCAAGGCACCGCTCTATGAGAATCTGCTTCTCCTCCAAAATCAGCTTACCTGCGTCTATCTTTGCGACGGAAACGTTTCTCTCCACCATTGCGGCTCTTTCTGCTTCACCGTCTGCTCTCATGGCCTCGCGCTTTTCTTCGGCTTCCTTTCTCGCCAGCGCGAGAATTTCCTCCCGCCTTGCGGCAGCCTCCTGAGAGATTAAAACGGCTTCCCTTTCGGCGTCATATATAATTTTAGAAGTAATGTTGTCTATTGCCATATGACTCACATCCTTTTTTTCGGATCGGATTTCCGTCTATATTCCCGAGAACAGAAGCATGAGAAGGGATACAAGAAGGGCAAATATGGCGTATGTCTCTACCATTGCCGCATAGATTATACCCTTTGCCATCTGATCCGGGCGCTTTCCGAGGAGCATGATGCCTGCCGCGGCGGCCTTGCCCTGAGCTATGGCAGACCAGATTCCCACGATGCAGATAGGAAGGCCCGACGCGAAGATGTAGAGTCCTTCCGTTACGGTAAGCTCGATCATGCCGTCTCCACCGAACATTCCTATCTTCATGAAGATGAGGAAGGCGACGATGAGTCCATATATTCCCTGTGTTCCGGGAAGTGCCTGAAGAATGAGGGTCTTTCCGTATTTCTTAGGATCCTCAGCTACGACTCCTGCCGCAGCCTGACCTGCAATACCTACGCCCATAGCGCTTCCAACGCCTGCGAGAGACGCTGCCGCCGCTCCGAATAATGCCAATGCTGTTCCTGATATCATTTTCTTACACCTCCGTCTGTGTCATCACTGAGTTTTATATATTTAGTGTTCCTGCGAAGAGGGGTGAATTCCTCTCCGCCGTCCTCGTAGAATTTACCGAAGAACTCTATGTACTGAAGTCTGCTTGTGTGTACGAACGCACCCAGTGCGTTTATCGCAAGGTTAAAGGTGTGTCCGATAAAGAAGGCCAGAACCATTATGATTGCGCCTTTGACGCCTCCTCCTGCGAGAGTTCCCACCGTGTTTACAACCTGGGCTATAACCCCGGTGGCAAGTCCCAGAGCCAGAAGTCTCGAGTAGGACAGAATGTCCGACGCATAGCTCGTCACGTTGTACAAAGCTCCCAGGCCTCCGGTTATCTTTCCGATTCCCTTCTTCTTCCTTCCTCCGGTGAGAAGGAGAATCGCAGCTCCCGCTATGGTTATGTACATTCCCGGCTTTACGAGAGCCTGGCTTACCTGGCTTCCGCCCATCCACATGACCAGTCCGGTTATGACCATGTACCACGAGAATATGTCAAAGACCGCATCCCACTTATGGCCGGACTTTATGAGCTCCGACGCCTGTATTCCCATGCCTATGAAAAGGTGAACTATTCCAAGGGCTATGGAGAAGATAAGCAGAGTTATCGGATCGTCCAGAGGATTGAACCACACCGGATCTATGGTTATCTCCTTTCCGAGGAATGTCCTCGAGGTCACCGTCACAAAATCTCCGAACCAGCCTCCGAACATGGCTCCCCAGAACACCGTGGATATTCCGCAGTAGAAGAACATCTTCATCATTCTGTAGGTCATGCCCTCAAGGTTGAACTTTTTAAGGATTATGTATGTGGCCAAGGTCAGGATTATGCCGTAGCCCGCGTCCGAAAGCATCATTCCGAAGAACACCGCGTAAAACGGCGCCATTATTCCGGTCGGGTCCACCGTTCCGTACGCCGGAAGGGAGTACATCTCCGTAATGGATTCAAACGGGTATGCCATTGAGCGGTTCTTCAGAACCACAGGCGGCTCCTCGCCCTCCTCCGGGTCGTTAAACTCGAACCAGCAGCCGTATTATGTTAGAACACGCACGGCCTTCTTTATGCATACCTCCGGAATCCATCCTTCAAGGCTGAAGGTTCGTCTGGTGCTGAGGAGATTTTCTCTCGCCTTTTCTCTGTCCCTTTCGATTACCAGCTGGTCGTGAAGACATTCTATGCCTTCCCTGTAGCCGTATTTTGCGGCGATATCCTTTTCGGCCTTTGATATGCCTTCCTCCAGCTTTGCTATGGACTTTTCCAGGAACTTCTCGCACTCGTCCGGCTTTCCGTGAAG
>DXHZ01000002.1 GCA_019113145.1 Candidatus Avanaerovorax faecigallinarum | reverse complement strand
GGAAAATGGAGTTGAAATTATGAGCAAGAAACTGCAAAGCGATCTTCTGCTTCTTCTGACCGCCATGATATGGGGTTCCGCTTTTGTAGCGCAGAAGGCCGGAGCGACACTTGAGCCGTTCACCTATAACGGTATAAGAAACCTGGTGGGAGCTCTCGCACTGGTTCCTGTCATCCTGATTTTTTCAAGAGGCGGCGACAGAAGCGATCCTGCCGAATACACCAGAAAGAAATCCGAGCGCAAGACTCTCATAAAAGGCGGCATAGCCTGCGGTATAGCTCTCGGAGTTGCATCTTCACTTCAGCAGTTCGGACTTTACTTCGATACCGATGCGGGAAAAGCGGGATTCATCACGACCCTCTATATCGTGATAGTTCCTGTCCTGGGCCTGTTCCTTGGAAAGAGGGTAAGGCCGATTATCTGGCTCTGCGTTCTCATGGGGGCCGTAGGCTTCTACTTCCTCACCATGGCGGGCAAGGGCTCGGGATTTTCCATTACGACGGGAGACATGTTCGTTCTGCTCTGCGCAGTGGCCTTCTCATGTCACATCCTGATAATAGACCATTTCTCGCCAAAATGTGACGGCGTCAAGCTTTCATGCATACAGTTCCTCACTGCAGGCGTGGGATGCTGCATACTTATGTTCATATTTGAAAGTCCTGACATCGGTGAGATTTTAGACTGCTGGGGACCTATACTCTATGCGGGCGTTCTCTCCTCCGGAGTCGGATACACCCTTCAGATAATCGGACAGAAGCATGCCGAACCTACATCGGCAACTCTGATTCTCAGCCTGGAGTCTGTGTTCGCCGTACTTACGGGAATCGTATTTGCCGGTGAAGCGCTCACGATTTTCGAGGTTATAGGCTGCGTGATTATCTTCATAGCCGTTATAATCGCCCAGCTTCCGTCAAAATCGGAAAGGCTGAAAGGCTAAAGACTGAAAGTGTTATGCTGCGGCTGCAGATTCCTTTGATTCTTCAGCCGCTTTTATAAAAAAGTGTGTGTTTTTAAAGTGTGTGTTAAAAATCGGTTTCGGCCGAAAATAAAAGGAGGAAAATATGTACGGAGTAGTAGACATCGGCTCCAACACCGTCAGAATGGTCGTGTACCATGTTGACGGCGGGAAGCCGTCGGCTGTTTTCAACAAAAAATACCCGGCAGGACTGGCCGACTACATCGATGAGGCCGGAATGCTCACGGAAAAGGGCATCGAAAAGCTCATCGGTATTCTCAGGGATTTCGACAGGGCGGCTTCCGCCTTCCCCGATTTCACCCTTTGTCCATTTGCCACCGCATCCCTCAGAAACATAGGGAACACTTCCGCGGTGCTTTCCAGAGTAAAGGAGGAAACCGGTCTCGATATTCAGGTTCTGTCAGGATACGGTGAGGCCGTGCTTGGCTATGAAGGCGCGCTTCCGGAAATCCGAAGCGCCGGAATATCCAAAGGAATGTTCGCCGACATAGGCGGAGGAAGCACGGAGCTGGTATACTTTAAAAAAGGTGAAATCAGGGAGGCGAATTCCATAGCCATAGGCTCCCTGAACCTTTACAGAAAGTACGTTAACACGATATTCCCCGACTCCAAAGCCCTTCGCAAAATGGAAAAGAATGCCGTAAGCAGGATAAGGGAAAACTTCATAGGAGAAAAGCTGTCACGGTCTGAGCATCTGTGCCTCGTGGGAGGCACCGCCCGCGCCCTGCTTTCTCTTTACCGCGATATGACGGGAGATTCGGACTCTCTGAAGTACGACGTCTCCTTCATATACAGACTTCTCGACAAAATCTGCGAAAAGCCGGAAGCCCTGATAAGGTCCATCCTTCGCACGGCTCCGGACCGGGTTCACACTCTGATTCCCGGCGCAGTTATCATAAAGAGTCTGGCTGAACTGTATAATCTGAGCACGATATTTACGGCTTCCGGCGGAGTCCGCGACGGCTACATTTACCACGTTCTCAGAAAGGAGGCTGAAATCCATGAGTAAGTCTCCCGTATTCACCCAGAACCGCGAACTTTCGTGGCTCCGCTTCAACGACAGAGTTTTAGACGAAGCCACCGACGAAACCGTACCTCTGCTGGAGAGGCTGAAGTTCGTCGCCATATTCACCAGCAACCTTAACGAATTTTTCATGATTCGCGTGGGAAGCCTGTTCGACCTGAAACGAATGGGCGACTCAGATATTGATAACAAGACGGGTATGACCCCTTCCAGACAGCTTAAGCACATATACAAGGCCGTCAGACCTCTCTATGAAAAGAGGGAGCGCATACTCTCGGACCTTGAGACTGAGCTTAGAATGCACGGTATATACAGGCTGTCCTGGAATGAACTGGAGCCGCCTGAAACAAAGGCTGCATCCCAGTACTTCAAATCGTCCGTGCTGCCCCTTTTGTCCCCTCAGATTATAGATTCCCATCATCCCTTCCCGTATCTTAAAAACGATGCGGTCTATGTGATGGCGAAGCTGAGGTACGATGACGGCAGAACGGGCGCCGCTCTCGTTCCCGTGCCGGAAGCCCTTTCCGGGTGCTTTTTCCTTCCGGGAAGCGAGACGAGATACATAAGCCACGAGGAGATAATCTGCGCCAACCTGGAAAGCATATTCAGCAGCTGCGTAATCGAGGAGCGGGTAATGCTGACCATCACCCGCAACGGCGACATAAATCCCGACGACGAGGACAGCGAGTTCGAGGGAGAGGACTTCCGCAAGAGAATGAAAAAGCTTCTGAAAAAGCGGATTCGTCTCATGCCCGTTCGCGTCGACCTTTCGAGGGAAATCTCAAAGGAAGGCCGCGAATATCTCTACGAGCGTCTGGGTCTTACCGGAGAGCAGGTATTCGTCACGTCGGCTCCTTTAAATGCGGACTACATGTTCTCTCTTCAGGATCACGTGGACGCAAATAAGAGGCAGGCTCTCACGTATCCCGCCTTCACTCCGCGGAAGCATCCCGATGCCGCAGGCGGCGAAAAGATAACGGAAGAGGTCATGATCCGCGACGTACTTCTTTCGTACCCGTTCCAGAGCATGGAACCTTTCCTGCAGCTCATAAAGCAGGCTTCCTGCGACGAGTCCTGCGTTTCAATAAAGATAACCATTTACCGCCTGTCCGGAAAGGCCCGGCTGGTGGATTACCTCTGCGCCGCGGCGGAAAACGGCAAGGAGGTCACCGTTCTCATAGAGCTCAGGGCGCGCTTTGACGAGCAGAATAATATCGACTGGTCCGAGCGGCTTGAGAACGCCGGATGCACGGTTATATACGGCTTTGAGAACTTCAAGGTCCACTCCAAGATCTGCCTCATCACGAGGCGGTCCGGCGACGGAATAAAATACATAACCCAGATAGGCACAGGTAACTACAACGAGAAAACCGCCGCCCAGTACACGGATCTGTCTCTCATGACCTACGATCAGTCCATAGGCCGCGACGCCAACGAATTTTTCAAGAACATGGCCATCGGAAACCTGGAAGGCTCTTACGATAAGCTTCTCGTGGCTCCTTCGGGACTGAAAAGCAGGGTTCTCGCCTGCATGGACAGGGAGATAGCAAAGCGTGAAAAGGGCAGAATCACTTTAAAGCTCAATTCCATTACGGATATCGACATCATAGAGAAGCTTAAGCAGGCGTCCTGCGCAGGCGTAAAAGTCTCCATGATAGTAAGGGGAATCTGCTGCATACTTCCAGGAATACCGGGCAAGACGGAAAACATACGGATTATAAGCGTCGTGGGAAGATTTCTGGAGCATTCCAGAGTCTACATATTCGGAGACAGAGACGAGGAGGAAATGTATATTTCTTCGGCGGACTTCATGACGAGAAACACTCAGAGGCGTGTGGAGGTTGCCTGTCCCGTGCTGGATCCTTCCGTGAGAAAGCAGATTCACACGGTGATAGACGCATGTTTTGCAGACGACACCAAAGCCCGCATCATGCTGCCTAACGGAAGCTACGCCCCGGTGACGCCGGCCGATGCAGGTCCTGCGCCGGGAACCGAATCGGCTGTTTCAGGCTTTGACTGCCAGCAGTTCCTTCTCAATCTTGCGGAATCGGAAGAGACGAAAGGCCGGGAAACGGAGGACAGCCGTGGAAGGCTTCTGAAATCCGAGACTTCAGGGAAATTCCGAAAAGCCCCGCGCTTTGCAGAATCCCCGCCGAAAACCCACAAGAACGTCTTCGGCCGAATCTGGGATGCTATACTGGACAGATAACCGGAAAGCCTGCGCGCCGCCCGGAAAGCTATATACAAGGAGGCAATAATTATGATGACCAGAGAAGAAGCCCTGGAGCTTCTGAAAAAGTACAACAAGGACGAATTCCACATTCAGCACGGCGAGACCGTGGGAAAGACCATGAGGTATTTTGCGGAAAACCTGGGATACGCCGATGAGGCGGATTACTGGGAAGTCGTAGGAATACTTCACGACATCGACTTTGAACTGTGGCCCGAAGAGCACTGCAAAAAAGCGCCCGAGCTTCTTAAGGAGGCCGGCGTGGAGGACGACATAATCCACGCGGTATGTTCTCACGGCTACGGACTCTGCTCAGACGTGGAGCCTGAGAGGGAGATGGAGAAGGTTCTCTTCGCCTGCGACGAGCTTACCGGCCTTATAGGAGCCGCCGCTCTCATGAGACCTTCAAAGAGCTGTTCCGACATGGAGCTTAAGTCTCTTAAGAAAAAGTTCAAAGATAAGAGATTTGCTGCCGGCTGCAGCAGAGAGGTAATTCAGCAGGGGGCTGAAATGCTGGGATGGGATCTTGATAAGCTTCTGGACGAAACTCTTAACGCTATGAAGAGCTTCGCGGAATAAACGTTCACATTCGGCGGTTTCCTGTTTTCTCGGATGCCGCCGTTTTTAAGTTATCACCTTTTGACATACAAAGGAGAGCAGTCATTATGGAAAAACTTTTTAAACTGAAAGAGCACGGTACGGATGTAAAAACCGAGATCGTCGCCGGTACGACCACATTTCTTTCTATGGTCTACATTCTCGCGGTCAACCCGAGCATACTGTCCGCTTCGGGCATGGACAGCGGCGCCGTGTTCACAGCAACCGCCGTTTCCGCGGTAATCGCCACTCTGTTTATGGCCTTTCTCGCCAACTACCCGGTGGCTCTGGCCTCCGGAATGGGCCTAAATGCGTATTTTGCCTATTCCGTCTGCATACCGATGGCCGAGCAGGGCATAGACGACCCGTGGAGAGTTGCACTTGCCGCCGTTCTCGTTGAAGGTATACTCTTCGTCCTTCTTTCCCTCTGCAACTTCAGAGAAAAGCTGGTTAACGACGTACCTGCAAACCTGAAATTCGGCATCACCGCCGGAATCGGTCTCTTCATCGCTATCGTTGGCCTTAAAGGAGCGGGAGTAGTTATAGGCGACGCTTCAACTCTGGTAGCCATGGGAGATGTTACATCCCCGCAGTTCGCCCTCGCAGTCATCGGACTTATAATCGTTGCGGCCCTTTATCACTACAACGTCAAAGGATATCTTCTCATAGGAATCCTCGTTACCTGGATTCTCGGAATGATCGCTCAGGCCGCAGGCTGGTACGTTGTGGACCTGGAGGCAGGAAACGCTTCCCTCTTCCCTGATTTCTCAGGGGCAAGCTTCATTCCTTCGGCTCCGGAGGTATTCGCGTTCGACTTCAGCTGGATAGGAGACAACCTGCTTCACTTTGCGGTAATAGTATTCTCCTTCCTGTTCGTAGACCTGTTCGACACCGTCGGAACTCTCATCGGCGTAGCCTCTAAGGGAAATCTCCTGGACGAAAAGGGAAATCTTCCTAACGCAAAGGGCGCCCTCATGGCAGACGCTTTAGGTACCATCGCAGGCTCCCTCCTTGGAACCTCCACCGTTACCAGCTACGTAGAATCAAGCGCCGGCGTTTCGGCAGGAGGAAGAACCGGTCTTACGGCCGTAACTACTGCCGTCCTCTTCGGTGCGGCTCTTTTCCTTTCACCTGTTTTCCTTGCAATACCGGGCTTTGCCACCACTCCGGCGCTGGTATGGGTAGGACTTCTCATGATGAGCAGCGTGAAGAACATGCACTTTGATGGAGATATCGCCGACGTGCTCGGAGGCTACGTCGCCATCATAATGATGCCTTTCACCTATTCCATCGCCAACGGCATCATGTTCGGCATCGTTTCATGGGTAATCCTCAAGGTCGTTACCGGAAAGACAAAGGACATCCCTCCTGTTATGTGGGTATCCTTCGTGCTCTTCGCGCTTAGAATAGTGACCCTTGCGATGAATCTGTCGTTTTAACGGCTGACAGACGGCGCGGGTTCACATTGTATGACACGTGTCTGATACGTGTCTGCGTGGACCAAAAGCCTCAAATAAAATGAAACGGCCCACATCCTCAGCCGGGATGTGGGCTTTCTGTTTCACATCCAGGCTGATGTTGCGGGCCGCACTGTCCAGAATGGCGGCCTCTTTGACCTTTTGCTGCTCTCAGCAATGCAAGGTCAAGGCGATTCTTGACCTTTCGTAGCCCCGCAATCAAAAAGGTCAAGGGATTCGACGCTATGTCCGGGAAATTCCTTGACCTTTTGGTATCACGTATTGAATTATGTCAAATTTCGCCTTGACCTGAAAGCACATTTTGGCCCTTCCGGTCAAACCGCCGCAGGAAAACTGCCGCAGAGAAGCTGCCTTTGCCACCTGCTTTACGAGTTCTTCATTATCACGCCTTCAACTACGTCGGCAACGTGTTCGCAGCCATCGACGCATTTTTCCAGATAGATGTAGATTTCTCTCCACGTGATTATCTCCACTGGGTCGGTGCTTTCCGTGTGAAGGTTTCTCATGCTGGATATGAAGAGCTGGTCGGCCTCCTCCTCCAGAGTGTTTATGTTGATGATGTGCTCGCGCAGCTTCTTTGAGCGTTTGAAATTCGGAAGCTCCGTCAGCATGCTCTTTATTTCGTCGCAGCATTTGATTACTATGGCGACGAGCTCCAGAGCGTCCGGTCTGATACTGCGGATGTTGTTGCAGTAGAGTCTTAAGAGAACGTCCTCAATCTTATCCGTAACCTCGTCTATATTCCGGGAGAGCTCCATAATGTCTTCTCTTTCTATAGGGGTTATGAAGGCTTTGGCGAGAACGTTGAGAAGCTCGTGAGTCTTGTCGTCTCCGCCGTGCTCCGCCTCGTGCATCTCGTCAATCATTTCGTTTATCTTATCAGGATCAAAATCCTTCATTCCCCTTTCAAGGAGCTTTGCCGCCTGGCACGAATAGTCGGCACAGGCTATAAAGTTATCGAAATAAAAGCTGTCTTTTTTACTGGTTCCCATCTTTTCTCATCCTCCGGTTCATCAAAATATGTTCATGAAGATTTTTGCCATAACGTAGCTGATAAGTCCGCATCCCGGGAAGGTGAACACCCACGTGAGCATCATATCCTTCACGACTCCGAAATTTATAGCGGAGACTCTCTTTACCGCGCCTACGCCCATGATGGCCGTGGTCTTGGTGTGGGTGGTGGATACGGGGATTCCGAATACGCTGGAAAGGAGCAGGCATCCGGCAGCCGCAAGGTCAGCGGAAAAGCCCTGGTATTTCTCCAGCTTTACCATATCCATTCCCATGGACTTTATTATCTTTTCTCCGCCTACGCTGGTACCGATTCCTATGGTGGCGCTGCAGAGAATCATCAGCCATACCGGTATAACCATTCCCGTCACCGAGCTCTGACCGTTGCAGAAAGCCATGCCGAGGAAGAGTACGCCGATAAACTTCTGGCCGTCCTGTGCTCCGTGCATGAAGCTCATCGCCGCGGCTCCCACTATCTGGGCGCCTCTGAAGAAGCGATTTGTCTTTCCCCTGTCCATGTTGGCACAGATGATGGTTACCGCCTTGCAGATTACCCAGCCTATGGCAAATCCCAGAACAAGGCTCAGAACCAGTCCGTAAAGAACCTTGACCCACTCGCCCATGTTTATTCCGTCTAT
Source organism: Candidatus Avanaerovorax faecigallinarum (assembly GCA_019113145.1). Taxonomy (GTDB): domain Bacteria; phylum Bacillota; class Clostridia; order Peptostreptococcales; family Anaerovoracaceae; genus Avanaerovorax; species Avanaerovorax faecigallinarum. The sequence continues at coordinate 11,346 of DXHZ01000002.1, read as the reverse complement.
GCCGTTATGCATGGCGATGGCTGCTCCGGAAAGGCCCGCTATAAGGCTGTGGCTTTCACTGGTCGGAATACCGAACTGGGCGGCCGCCGCGCTGTAGACGACGATGGAAAAAAGGGCCGCGCAAAGACCGATCATTGCATCCTGGGTATTATCCCCGAAGTCTACCATGTTGCTTATGGTTGCCGCTACGGAGCTGTTAATCTGTGTCATTATGAGTACGCCGAGAAAGTTGAAAAGTGCGCTGGTAAGAATGGCCGGCCTCACTCTCATGCTTCTGGTGCCTATGCAGGTTGCAATGGCGTTAGGAGCGTCGGTCCAGCCGTTGACAAAGATTACTCCAAGAGTCAGAGCCACGGTCACCAGCATGGCCGGGTTGGAAAATACCTCCTGGATAAAATAAGAAAATGTCAGATCCATAGATTAGATTGTTTTCCTCTTTTTAACGATACTGTGATAGATTTTTCGCGAAATATAAGGGGCTGCGGCAGATTTAACGCGCCGTTTACCCCCATTTCACCTACAGTTTACTTGAGAAGTACAATTTGGTCAAGAATAGTCTTTTTTTTAACATACTTTTATGAACAAAGTCTGAGGCCTATGACTCCGGCGATGACGAGGCATATGAAAAAAAGCTTCTTTGCGTCCCGGCTCTCTTTGAAAAAGATTATGCCGAAGAGTACCGCAAAGAGAGAACCCAGCCCCGTCCAGACGGCGTATGCGACTCCGAGAGGCAGAACTTTTGTCGCGTTGGAAAGGAGAAATATCCCCAGGAACACGGTCAAAAACGTCAACACCGTGTACTTTTTGTTTTTAAATCCGTCCGACAGCTTCATGAACACCGTAAATCCCAGCTCGCAGAAAGAGGCGCATACCACGAGAAGCCACATCATTTTCCGTCACCTGCCTTTTCGCCTTCACCCTCGCAGAACTTCAGGCCGATTATTCCGACGAGCAGAGCGGCAAGACAGAGCATTTTCACGGGGCTTGCGCTTTCCCCCAGCACCAGGATTCCAACCGCCGTCGTTCCGGCGATGCCTATCCCCGTAAACACAGCGTAGGACATGCCTATTCCGAACAGCCTGATTCCTCTTTCCAGAAGAAAAAAGCTGGGCATGAGAAAGACGACGGTCGCCACCGTCGGCCAAAGTCTGGTGAATCCATGAGATTCCTTCATAAAATACGCCCACACTATTTCAAGAAGCCCTGCAATGATAAGGCACAGCCAGGCAATACGTTTTTCTTTTTTCATAGATTTCCCTCCGCCAAAAAAAACATTCCTGTTTCGGCACATACTATGTAAAAAATCAAATTTTGTTCCCATTTCGGAATATAAGTTGGGAGGTCCCTTCAGTACTCCCATTTATAATATGTGTTCCCACCTTCTATTCCAGTCTCACATTACCTTTCCCGTCAAATTCTATCACTGCGTCGAAAGCTTCCCTGTTCTCCGTCTGGTCGTGGCATATCATTATGCAGAGTCTCCTCTCAGATTCGGCTTTCACTGTTCTCATTATCAAATCTTTAGAACTCTGGTCTAAGGATGCCGTTGGTTCGTCCAGAATCAGAACAGGCGAATCCTTGTAGATGGCTCTTGCTATGGCGATTCTCTGCGCCTGTCCGAAGGAAACGTTGTCTCCTTTTTCCTTTATAAATGTATTGTATTTCTCCGGAAGGGTTTCTATGAAGTCGCTAATCCCCGCCTTTTCCGCGGCTTTTACGGCTCTCTCCCTGTCCGGCTCGTCCTCGCCGTATGCGATGTTCTCAAGAATAGTTCCCGACATGAGCGGATGATCCTGGGGAACGTAAGCTATGTCATGCCTTATTCCCGTTCCTTTTACGTCTTTCTCTCCGTCGGTTAGGTATATCTCCCCTTCAGACGGCTCGTACAAAGCCAGCAGCAGCTTAATCAGCGTACTCTTTCCGCAGCCGCTGGGTCCCATGACCCCTACGAACTGCTTTCTTTTAAGTGCAAAATCTGCATTTTTGAAAAGCGGCTCGCCGTCATATCCGAAAGCCACATTATCAAGGTGAAGCTCCATTTTCTCTTCGTCTATAGCCGCAGACTCTGTTTCCGCTTCACACGGGATATCTTCTATTTCCTTAAGGCGTGCTCTGGCGACACGTCCCTGCTGGAGCTCGCCGATAAGTTCACCCAGTTCCGATATCGGGAACACGATGTAATTCTGTATCTGAATAAATCCCACTATACTTCCTGCCGTCATCAGGCCTTTGTTCGCCAGATAAGCGCCGACCGCGATGGTACACACGAAAGACAGGGATGCACCTATGTTGGTTCCTCCCTGAAGCACGGCGTTCATTACCGACGTCTTTACTCTGGCGTTGGCGAGGTCTTTAAATCCGTCCGAGTATTTCCTGCGGGACTGTCCGTATGAGCAGAAACTTTTTATTATAGGTATGTATGAAATAATCTCCTGCCCCATGGCCTTCATATTGCTTTCTCCGGCACGCGAAACGGCAGAATACTTCTGGATGTGCGGAATCATGACTTTCGCACAGATTACCGGAAGGGGCAGCAGAATTATACACATGAGGGCCATCTGCCAGCTTAAATAAAAGGCATACATGAGGGCGAACACACAGCTGGTAAGTCCCTTGAAAATGGCGGATCCTATATCCGGCAGTACACGTGCAACCAGATCCGTATCGTCTGACAGCCTCGTCAAAAGGTCTCCGCTGTGATACTTCTCCAGCTCTCTCTGAGGAATGCGCTGCATGTGTCCCAGAAAGCCCGCCTTTGCACCGGCTGCAATTCTGTTCTGGGTTTTGGAGATTGCGACCAGATAAACTGATTCCGACGTATCTCTTATGATGTTCACGGCAAGAGCTATGACAACTCCCTCGAGAACGGTCATTCTGCTGTCACCTGTTGCTATATCTAAAAGAAGCTTCAGGCATGCTGCATCAAAAACTGTAAATGCAGATACCACAAAGCCCAGAAACAATATCCACGTAAGTCCGCTCCATACTCCCTTTGCACCGAAGGTATATGCTCTCAGTCCTCTGCCGCCGTTTTTCATTTCAGTGTGACCTCCTTGATGTATGTGTTATTTATTATATCCTGACCCCATAGGAGTTTCAAGGAAGCGGGGTAAATTCGAAATTTAACTGAATGGAATTGCAAAATGTGACTGAATGAAAACCCGAAATATGACTGAATGGAATTGCAAAATATGACTGAATGAAGTATAATCAACGTATGGTGGAGGTAAGAAGCTATATGGACAGAGATAAATACATTCCACGTATAGTGGATGATAAAATCGAAAAATATCTGAATACGTTCGGGGCTGTATGTGTAGAAGGCCCTAAGTGGTGCGGCAAAACATGGACGTCTGCGTATCACAGTAGCAGCGAAATATACATCGGCGACCCGGCGGGAAATTTTCAGAATCGTAATCTTGCAGAAATGTCTCCGGACATTGTTCTTGACGGCGAGCGCCCACGCTTAATTGATGAATGGCAGGAAGTTCCCTCTCTTTGGGATGCTGTGCGCCACAGAGTCGATCAGACCGGCATCAGGGGACAGTTTATTATGACAGGTTCCGCGACTCCCAACCATAAGGGAATTCTGCACAGTGGAACCGGAAGAATCGCCAGAGTAAGAATGTCTCCTATGTCACTTTGGGAGTCCGGTGATTCATGCGGTCGTATTTCTCTTGAAGAATTATGTAACGGAAAAATCACACCATCGATGACTGGAGAAGTCTATATAGAAAAGCTTATTTCGTTGATAATACGAGGCGGCTGGCCTGGAAGTCTTGACCTTGCGCCTGAGCAGTCTTCTCTTCTTCCGGCGGAATACCTGAAGGCCGTACTGGAGGACGACGTGTATCGCCTTGACGGAATCAAGCGTGACATTCACAAGATGGAGCTGCTGCTCAGGTCTCTTGCCCGTAATGAAAGCACTACCGCTTCAGTAAAGACTCTCATCAGGGATATAAACACAGAAGACGGTGAAGATATCGACAACAATACCGTTGCCACGTATCTTGATGTCTTCAGACGCCTTTTCCTGATTGAGAATCAACCGCCTTTTGCCGCTAATATACGTTCCTCGGTAAGAGTAAAACAGGCTGAAAAGCATCACTTTGTCGATCCTTCTCTTACCTGTGCACTCCTTAAGGCAACGCCTTCAGGCCTGATAGGCGACCTGGAAACTCTTGGCTTTCTTTTCGAGGCACTATGTGAACGTGATCTCCGTATTTATGCTGAGTCGTTTAACGGAAAGCTTTACCATTATCAGGATTACCGCAACAGAGAAGTTGATGCCGTTATAGAGCTGGAAAACGGATCGTGGTGCGCATTTGAGATAAAACTGGGCGCCAACCAGATTGATTCTGCGGCGGAAAATCTCCTGTCCCTTCAGCGCGAAATCTCCGATGAAGCCGGCAGCATACCTCCTTCGGTTTTATGCGTCATATGCGGTCTTTCCAGCGCCGCCTACCAACGGGCAGACGGCGTTTTCGTCGTTCCCATAACCGCACTGAAAAACTGAACCGGTTACTGATAAAATTTAGCCTGCATGTCGAAGAGCTCGTGATACATTCCGTCTTTACTGTAGAGCTCATCGTGAGAACCGTACTCTTTTATTTCGCCGCCGGCAAATACGGCAATCTTATCGCAGAATCTGCTGCTTGAAAGGCGATGGGATATGAATATGGTGGTCTTTCCCTCACTCATTTTGTTGAAGTTCTGGTACATCTCGTATTCGGCTCTCGGGTCTAAAGCCGCTGTAGGCTCATCGAGAATTACGACAGGTGTATCCTTAAACAAAGCTCTCGCAAGGGCGATTTTCTGTCCCTCGCCTCCGGACGGTTCGAAGCCGTCCTCCTCAAAGTTTTTATATACATTGGTGTAAATACCCTTAGGCAGCTGATCAAGCTTGTTTCCGAATCCGCTGCGTCTGAGACAGTCGATAACAACTTCATCGCTGCACTCTTTGTCGAAGCATACGTTTTCCTTAAGAGTGAAGGAGAACAGTCTGAAGTCCTGAAAAACCGCCGCCATGAGATTCTGATATTCGTCGTAATCAAACTCCCTTATATCAGTTCCGTTAAGCAGAATCCTTCCTTCCGTCGGATCGTAAAGCCTGAGCAGAAGCTTGACGAAGGTGGTCTTGCCCGCCCCGTTTTCCCCTACTATTGACAGTTTCTCCGACGGAGTGATGGTTATGTTCACATTCCTAAGAGCATAGATTTCGGAACCCGGATATCTGAAGGACACGTTTTCGAACTTTATCGTGTACTCGCCCGTCTCATTATCCACAGTTCTTTCGCCCTCTCTCATGGTCTGCGGCATGTTGATGTACTTATTCAGTTCGTCGTAATAGAGGCCGAAACGACGTATATTGACTATGCTTGACATCATGTCGTTCATAGCTGTTGAAAACTGCGAGACTGCTCCCACATACATTGTAAAGGAACCTATCTGAATGCTTCCGGTTATGACTTTGGATATGAGATAGATGTATGAAATTGCATCGCGGAAAAAAGAAGTGACTGCCGTGAAATACTGGGATTTATTCAGTTCACGAGTCTGCCTTTTGTAAAAGGCATCTGATTCTCCCAGGTGCTTTGCTACTCTGCTGATTAGAAAATCCTTCAGGCCGTATATTCTCTCTTCCTTTCCGTACTCGAAATTCTCTATGATATTAAGCAGGTAAGCGGATCTTCGTTCTATAGGCGCCTTTTCTATATCCCATGAGACGTACCTCTTCTGTACTCTGGACTCCACCGCACTGTTCAACAGAACCAGTGCGACAAATACCAACACCATCCAGATGTTAAGCGTACTGAGAACTCCGACGAGACCGGCAAAAATAAAAACTTTGCCCGCAATGTTAAATGCATGATCCAAGACCGCACCGAAGCCCTGTCCTTCTGCGTAGAGAATTCTGTGCGCCTTTTCCTTAATGTCCAGAAAGCCGGGATCTTCCAGAGATTCAAAATCACAGGTCATAAGCTTTTCTGCCATCATACACTCAAAGCTGCTGAACACCTCAGACTTTGAGGTAAACATAGCTCCCTCCAGGTAAGCCAGAAGAATCGACCCCACTAAATTTATCAGTACAAGAGCGCCCACGTAGACTGCCAGATATTCTACACGCTGCAGTCCCGTCAGCTCATCGATTATGTACTTCGGCATCACAACGCCTGTCAGCGGCACCAAAGCAGTAACTATCTGAAACAGTGCGGCATAAAAAATATACTTCTTGTTAAACCGCCAGATCAGTTTCAAAAGGAACATAAAACTCTTAAACATTTGTCCTTCTCCCTTCTAAACTCGCATAGCCATTTAAGGCTCCAGAAAAGATTATACCCCCCCCTATAGAGTTTTCAAGGGATTCGGGGGATTTTGTCAGTTTATAAAGACTTTAGGGTCAAATTCTTTAGAATTTATAGTTTATCCGGAATTATTGCCTCTGCAATATATACTCTTCATACGTCCCAGCAAAGACCGGTTCTAAATTGTCCATCCATACTATCCTGTCAAATCGCCTTAGCAGACTCATGTCATGAGTCACCATAAGCAGTAAGCGTTCTTTGTTATCTTCAAGAAGAATCTCTTCCGCAATGCGTGCGTTCTTCTCATCAAGAGATGACGTGGGTTCGTCAGCAATAAGTATACGCCCGCGATGAGCACATGCCCTCACGATGCCGGCTCTTCTTGACTGGCCTCCTGATAATGTTAAGGCATTCTGTTCCGATATGTCTGTAATTCCAAGCTTTTCAATCATATTGATGGCAGCTGCTTCCTCTGCGTCGTCGCAGTTCATGCATATATTCTCCATAACGGTGGCTTCATACATAGCGCTTTCTTTCGGCAGTACAGAAAATACGCGCCTCCGCTCTTCATATGAAAGTTCTTCCGGAGACCTGCCAAATACAAGTACATCTATTTCCTTCTCCGAACTTATTTTTTCTGAGACACCGGATATCCTGTTCAGAAGAGTTGTCTTACCCGAGCCGTTTTTCCCTATAATTGCCACCTTTTCGCCTATATGAAATTCCATATTTGTTTTGCCGTTATTCAGAACCAGAGCAGGCTGGTCAAAATCAATATTCATGGAGGATGTACACTTTTCAGAATCATCGAGCCCGCTCATAAATTTTTTTAAACGCCTTATCGGTATCACAACGCCACTTATTCCCTGAACTGACTCTATCAGTTTTATTACATTCTGGCTTAGAGATTCCAACAAAGCCACCGACGCGGCGATACCTGCTGCAATCATCATCCGGTTTTCCGAGTAAAGTACACTCAAAAAAAGCAGTACAAATCCCGTAGCTATGGTGATATTAAGTAAGAGTTCACACCTGAGCTCCGTCTCAGATATTTCTATCTGTGCCTTCTTTTCATCGGCCCGGCATTCCAGATACAGATTCTCTTCGTTATCTGCATATCTGTGCGAATGTAGCACATGCATGGTGTTTAAATACCTGAGATACTCACTTTCTGCTTTTGCAGACTTGTCCTGCTGTTTCTCAGTCTGTCTGTTTATCCTTCTGAACTCCCAGGTGTTCACTGCCAGCATTATAACAAACAGTGCCATCAGTATATACGGAAGACTCTCTACTATTTCTGCCGTAAAATAAAGCAGATATATAAAAGTCCCGATTATCAGAGAGAAATTAATCAGCTGTAAAGGTGCAGATATAATCGATTTTGCTCCGCTTGTTGCAGTCTGAAAAACTTCACCTCCGGCTTCACCTCTGATGAATCTGCTTTTATTCCACTTAACCAGAATATTTCCAACAGTGGTGTATAACGCCTTAAACAGATTGCTGTCCAGTATGACATCATTTACGTATGATACCAGTACACCGCAGAATATCAGAATTCCGTAGAAAAAGCATATATCCGCAGTATACTTCAAATCACTGGAGTTAAGGGCCGAAAAGAGGCTTTCCATAAGCAAAGGCCGCAGCAGGATATAATATGCATTCAGCAAAGAGAAAGTAATTGCCTGAACTATGATAAGGAGAAACGTTTTTCCCAGAATTATTTTCATTGACTTATAAAATCGCATAGCATTTCTCCCCCGCCTATAATGAAAACGTGACCGTCTCACTTTCTGTTACGTCCAGATGCGTAGAAAGAAGAATGATTTTTTCTTTGCCGAGATCTGCAAGATTTTTCATTATGTTTTTTGCAGCTTTCTCGTCCACCGCAGATACCGGCTCATCGAGAATCCATACCGGCTTATTCTGGTATATTACTCTTGCAATTGCAATTTTCTGCTTTTCACCGGATGACAGACTGTCATCAGAGACTGTCTGATCCTGCCCGAACTCCGCCTTCGCTATAAATTCACTCAACTCAGCAAGTTTCACAGCAGATTTAAATCTTTCTTCGTCATAATTTCTTCCCATGACAATATTATCTTTGATGCTGGCTTTCAGTATCACAGGAGTCTGCGCCATATATTCCACAGAGTCAAAAACATCATAAATCTTATCGGACGTTACTTCTTCTTCCCCCAAAACAATTTCTCCATGTAAAACCGGGAGTTCTCCGCCTATAATTCGAAAAAGTGTGCTTTTACCGCGACCTGATGCCCCACGTATTACATTGAGACCGCGATAAAAAATAAAGTCTAAATTCTCAAGAACCTTTTTAGAGCTGTCAGTGTATCCGAATGTCAGTCCTCTGCCCGACAATGTTTCCACATCTGTCAGCCTTATTTTCTTTACTCCCTTTCTCTTCTGCCTTTCAGTCTCAATATATATGTCATCCATGACCTTTATATCGCCCCTGCTGCTCTGCCATGAATTTCTCATGTTCGGAATTGAGAACATCGAGCCTGCAAGTCTGGTCACGCAGAGTATTATCTGCAGAACCTCCGCCTTATCTGCCGTTCCGTAGAAGAAAAGCGCCGCCCCAAGGCCAGCCACTATAACGATAATGACATCCGTTCCAAGTCTGCTGACCAGCATGCTTCTGTTCGCTATTTTCTTTATGTCCCTCAGATCTTCCATGAAAGAGTCCACCATCCTGTTATACGGTGCAATTACCTTTTCCTGTCTGAAAAACCTCCCCCATTTATGATTTCTTATCTGTTCCCACTGCTTTCCATAAAGCGTTTTCGCATATACGTTAAATTTTTCATACAGCCCCGGGAGTCTGCGATTATCCGAATTCAGTACAGCTATAAAAATGAAAGACATGAAAACACATACTATTACGGCGTAAAAGCTTAGATATGAGAGATAAATTACGGATATTACAAGTCCTGCAACGAGGCTTATGATATTACATATACAAAGGGCGCCGTTTTCTGCACCCTCACATCCTTTACGTATCTGTCCTGCGACTTTCTCTCTGTCAAAATAATAGTCCGCATAATAAATTTCCGCATATTTTCCGAGAAACTCCCTCTCCGCAGTCAATCCAATTTTTTTACTGAATTTCACCTGCATCAGAGAAGCTGTACAGTCAGCCAAACTATATATAATATATACCGTCGCGAATAGTATTATCATCCTTACCGACTCTGCACCTTTTCCTTCGGTAATGGATTCAGTAATATCTCCTGTCAGTTCTATCACTACAACATTACGCAAAAAAACCGATGCAAAAGACAGCACCAATATACCTGCCAGCTGCTTTCTATACTGCCTGACCAGTATAGCAAACGCCTGCATACCCGGTTGTTGTTTTCTCCTGTTCTGTTTGCTGAATTTTATCATTTTCTGTACTCGACTTTACCTTTTCCGTCAAATTCTATCACCGCATCGAAAGCTTCCCTGTTCTCCGTCTGGTCGTGGCATATCATTATACAGAGTCTCTTCTCCGATTCGGCTTTCACCGTTCGCATTATCAAATCTTTAGAACTCTGGTCTAAGGACGCGGTCGGCTCGTCCAGAATCAGAACAGGCGAATCCTTGTAGATGGCTCTTGCTATGGCGATTCTCTGTGCCTGTCCGAAGGAAACGTTGTCTCCCTTTTCCTTTATGAATGTGTCGTATTTCTCCGGAAGGGTTTCTATGAAGTCGCTGATTCCCGCCTTTTCTGCGGCTTTTACGGCTCTCTCCCTGTCCGGCTCGTCCTCGCCGTAGGCGATGTTCTCAAGTATGGTTCCGGACATGAGCGGATGATCCTGGGGAACGTAAGCGATGTCATGCCTTATTCCCGTGCCTTTTACGTCTTTCTCTCCATCGGTTAGATATATCTCTCCTTCAGACGGTTCATACAAAGCCAGCAGCAGCTTAATCAGCGTACTCTTTCCGCAGCCGCTGGGGCCCATGACTCCTACGAACTGCTTTCCTTTAAGTGCAAAATCTGCATTCCTGAAAAGCGGCTCGCTGTCGTATCCGAAAGCTACATTATCAAGGTGAAGCTCCATTTTCTCTTCGTCTATAGCCGCAGCCTCAGTTTCTGTTTCACAAGGGATATCTTCTATTTCCTTAAGACGTGCTCTGGCAGCGCGACCCTGCTGGAGTTCTCCTACAAGCTGTCCCAGTTCAGATACCGGGAACACAAAATAATTCTGTATCTGCAGAAATCCTATAATCGTACCGGCAGTAGCTTCGCCTTTAAGCGAAAGGTATGCGCCCAGTGCCGCAGCTCCAACAAAGGAGAGGAATGCCGTAATATTAGCTCCTCCGCTTAGTATTGCATTCATAGTTGAAGATTTAACTCTGGCATGCGCCAGGCTGTTAAATTTATTCGAAAACCGGTCTACAGATTTATCGTATGAAATATAGCTTTTTATTATCTGTGTATATGCAATCTCTTCCTGGGAGAATGACCTTATTTCACTTTCTCCATCACGGGACATGGCTGCATATTTCTGGATAAACGGCACCATGAATCTGCTCCATAGTGCAGGAAGCGGCAACATAATCACACACAGCAGCGCCATCTGCCAGCTGAGATAAAAAGCATACGTCATCGCCAGTATACAGCTTGCAAGCCCTGTGAATATTGCCGATCCGATATCCGGAAGAACACTCGCTGCAATATCAGTATCGTCCGACAGCCTTGTCAGCAAATCGCCGCTGTGATATTTCTCAAGGAACTTCTGCGGCATTCTCTCAATATGGTTCAGGAATCGGACTTTAGCGCATGCGGCGATTTTATTCTGCGACTTTGCAATGGCTATCAGATAAAGAGACTTTATTGAATGCTGCAAAATAACTACACTGAGCGAAATCAGTGTTCCGGTCAGTAACGGCATCGAGCTGTCTCCCGTGGCAATATCAAAAAGCAGCTTGAGACAGGCTGCATTAAATACCGCAAATGCCGAAACCAGAAATCCCAGAATCACTATCCGTGTCAGTCCTGCCCACGCGCCCTTTGCCCCAAAGGTATATGCTTTCAGCC
>DXHZ01000001.1 GCA_019113145.1 Candidatus Avanaerovorax faecigallinarum | reverse complement strand
TAAGAAGTCCGTCGATTTTCTCGGTGAGAGCTTCGGCCTTTTCGCTTTTGACGAGTACCTCGTCGATGATTTCCTGAATGAAGTCGTATTTCTGATTGATAATGTCCGACTCGTAGCTTCTGTCAAGGACGTCCGGAAGGTCTACGGGATACTTCCGACAGACTTCGCCGTCCTGCTCCAAAAGCTTTATGGCGTGCCATCTCGGGTTTTCGATATCCGGATACTTCTCTGAAAGAGCGTCCATAATGACGTCTATCTTATCCTCTATTTCGTCACTGTAAACCATGGCAAATTCCGCATGGTGGTCGTGACGGTGCCCGGAGTCGTAGGCGTGCTCGTGAATGAGAGGGTCGTGAACCTGCGCGTCCTTGTGATGCTCCGCGGCGTGCATGAGTATGGAAAGACCCGTTCTCTTTCTTGCGGAAATGGGAATCACGGGACAGCCCAGCATTTCCGGAAGCCTGTGCATGTCTATTTCCGCGCCACGCTTCTTCACTATGTCCATCATGTTGAGGGCAACGACTACCGGCTTTCCCAGCTCCAGAAGCTGCAGGGTAAGGTAAAGGTTCCTCTCAAGGACGGAAGCGTCCACAACGTCGATTATTACGTCGGCCTCTTCGCTCATTATGAAGCTCCTGGCAACCTGCTCCTCCATGGTATAGGAGGTGAGGCTGTATGTTCCGGGAAGATCCACAAGGCGTATTTCCTCTCCGTTTCTCGTAATGGTTCCTTCGGTTCTTTCAACGGTAACTCCCGGCCAGTTGGCAACTTTCAGGTTGGCGCCGGTGTAGGCGTTGAACAGCGTCGTCTTTCCGCAGTTAGGGTTTCCGATAAAGCCTATTGTCATGGACATCAGTTATCGCCTCCTTCCACGGTGATGTTTTCGGTGATGTTTACCCCCAGGGCGAGGCGGGTGCCTCTTACGTATACGATGAGGATTCCCTTCCCCTTCCTGTTGTATACGGATATGGGGGTGTTTTCAATCATGCCCAGAACCTCCAGCCTTTTCGCAAGAGCTTCGGGCAAATCTATATTTTTAACCCGGTAGGTTTTTCCGGGTACACACTGGCTCAGTTTCATTTAAAGCTATTTCTCCTGTTTCTGATGACGGCGCTTCCAGTCCTTGATGGAAGCGAGGCGTTCCTTGTACTTTGCTTCAAGACCCTGCTCTGTCGGTTCGTAGTAAACTCTGTCTTTAAGTGAATCGGGCAGGCATTGCATGGCGGCCATCTTTTCCCTGGTATTATGGGCGTACACGTAGCCCTCGCCGTACTTCAGGTCTTTCATGAGCCGGGTCGGGGCGTTTCGTATCACGAGGGGAACGGGCTCGCTCAAAGTGTTCAGCGCATCGTCTTTTGCCCGGTTATACGCAACTTCCATGGCATTGGATTTAGGCGCCATAGACATGTAAACCACGGCATGAGTAAGGTTTACGGAACACTCGGGCATGCCTATAAAGTGGCAGGCCTGGTAGGCCGCCACGGCAACTTCAAGGGCTCTTGAATCGGCAAGTCCCACGTCTTCGCTGGCAAAGCGGATAACCCTTCTGGCAACGTAGAGAGGATCTTCGCCCGCTTCCAGCATTCTGGCAAGCCAGTAGACGGCCGCGTCGGGGTCCGAGTTTCTCATGGACTTGTGAAGGGCGGAGATTATGTTGTAGTGTTCTTCGCCGTTTTTGTCGTAGAGAAGGGATTTCGTGGAAATGCACTGCCTGAGCACATCTTCCGTTACGGCCGTGCCGCCTCCCTCCAGAGCCTCGCCGTTAAGGACGGCCATCTCAAGGGTGGAAAGAGCAGTTCTTGCGTCTCCGTTTGCAAATTCGGCGATGAGCCTTAAAGCGTCCTCGTCTATCTCCACCTTCTGGTCTCCGAAGCCCAGAGGGTTTTTCACGGCTCTCGAAAGAAGCTCCGTCAGGTCGTCTACCGTAAGTCCCTGAAGGACGAAAACCTTGCATCGGGACAGAAGAGCGCTGTTGACCTCAAAGGACGGATTTTCCGTGGTCGCGCCTATGAGGATTATGCTGCCCTTTTCCACGAAAGGAAGGAATGCGTCCTGCTGGGCTTTGTTGAAGCGGTGAATCTCGTCAACGAACACTATTGTCCTGCGGCCGGTAAAACCGTTTTCGTCAGCTTGCTTCATGACCTGGCGTATTTCCTTTATGCCGCTGGTGACGGCGGAAAAATCCACGAATTCGGATCGGGTCTGACCCGCTATAATCCGCGCAAGGGTGGTCTTGCCTACACCCGGAGGTCCCCAGAATATCATGGAGGAAATGTTGTCTTCCTCTATGAGCTTTCTTAAGACCTTTCCCTCGCCCAAAAGGTGCTTCTGGCCTACGAATTCGTCGAGGGTACGGGGTCTCACCCGGGCCGCTAGGGGCTGGCTCATGCTGTTTTCAAAAAATGACATCTGTTTCATTTTCACACTCACATTTTGGTTTAATCGCGATTATTCCACCGTAAAACCAATTTTTCTTGGCTTTATTGCATTTTATCTATTGTAAAACCAAGAAATAATGGTTCAGAAGGACCGAATAGCACTGATTATAGCTACTTTTGGCCCCAAAAGAGCTTGTATCATTGGTTTTTTAATGTCAAAAATCCCATAAAACCAATAAAATTTGGCTTTATGATGTCGAAATCGCAAAAAGACCAACAAATCAATAATTTAATAGGCCTTTGGCCTTCCTCCGTCGATACAAAAATCACAGGGCTGCCCGCATTAACGAAGGATATGTTAATGCGGGCAGCCCCCGACCCCTCAAAATTCAGATAACACATACTTAGTTCTTCTGCTTTCCGAAGAGAGCGAGCAGCCTTAAGAAGATGTTGATAAAGTCGAGATAAAGCTGCATTGCGAAGTAGATGTGAGCTTTGCTCACGTCGTAGTAGCCGTAGTTCTGAGTATTCTTCAGTTTGTTCACGTCGTATATGGTGATTGCAAAGAAAAGAGTCAGCACGCCGGCGTTTATGAGAAGCTGAGTGAAATCACTTTTGAATAAGAATATGTTCAGCGCCTCGATGACGATGGCGGCGATGAGGAATACGGACAGATATACTCCCCAGCCGGTCATATCCTTCTTCGTGCTATAGCCTATGATTCCTAAAGCTCCGAATGCAAGAGCGGCAACGCCGAACAGCATCACTATGGAGCCGAGCTCGTAAACCACGAATATGCACGAAAGGGTCACGCCGTTTATGAGGGCGTAGAGCAGGTAAAGGAAGGTCACCATGAAAGCGGGCAGCCTTCTGAAGAGGAATGAGAAGATGACTACAGCTCCAAGTTCCGTGATGAGAAGTCCCGTAAACATCCCCGAAGTAAATACCCGCATCCACAGGCCCGACGAATATGTGAACCACGCCGCGCCTCCGGAAATGATCATTCCTATAAACATCCATATGAAGCTCTTTCCTAAAAGCTTATTGGTTCCGATGCCGGAATAGTTTCCGGCGGTATCCATGTAATTGTTCATTATTTCTCCTCCGTATGCTCCTTTATGAGCTTATCTTTAACGTCCCACAGCTTCTGGGAAAGATCCACATAGTAGGTCTGCGGGTTTTCAAATCTCAGGGTTTCGTCCCAGAGCGTGTCTATCTGTTCTCTGCAGTAAGTCTTTACGTCCTCGATATCCGGCTCGTCGTAGACCAGTTTTCCGTGATCGAAGAGCTGAACTCTCAGGTTCTTGGCGTAGAAGTTATAGAGCTTCTTTCTCTTCCATACGGCGTCCGGATCGAATATTTCGTATCCGTCCACCTCGGGGATGGTTTCGCCGTCCAGGGTCATAACGTCTGCGAGAGCCTTATGGCTGTCTTTGTCGTAAAGCCTGTAGAGAGTCTTGAAGCCCGGGTTGGTAATCTTACCCACGTTCTCGGAAATCTTTATCTTAGGTATGATCTCTCCGTCCTTCTCAAGGGCGGCAAGCTTATACACTCCGCCGAACACGGGCTCCGATTTAGCTGTTATGAGCCTTTCGCCCACGCCGAAGTTGTCTATCTGAGCACCTTCCAGTATTACGTCTCTGATGATGTACTCGTCCAGTGAGTTGGAAACGGTGATGGTGCAGTCCTTAAGACCGGCGTCGTCCAGCATCTTCCTGGCTTTCTTCGTCAGATAAGTGATGTCGCCGCTGTCTATTCTTATGCCCATTCTGGCCGGCTTCATTTCCTTGAAGACTTTGATGGCGGCCGGAACTCCCGACTTCAGCACGTTGTATGTATCAACCAGAAGGACGCAGTTGTCAGGATAGATCTCGGCGTACTTCTTGAAGGCATCATATTCGCTTGGGAACATCTGAACCCAGCTGTGGGCCATGGTTCCGAGAGCTGCGATACCGTAATCTCTGTCCGCGATGGTGCAAGCCGTTCCCGCGCAGCCTGCGATGTAGGCCGCTCTGGCTCCGTACACTGCTGCTGCGGTTCCGTGAGCTCTTCTGGTACCGAACTCCATGACAGGACGGCCTTTAGCCGCTCTTACGATTCTGTTGGCCTTGGTGGCTATGAGGCACTGGTGATTTACGGTGAGAAGAATCATCGTTTCGACGAACTGAGCCTGGATAACGGGGCCTCTTACCGTAACTATAGGCTCGTGAGGGAATATAGGCGTTCCCTCGGGAACGGCCCAAACGTCGCAGGTGAACCTGAAGTTTCTCAGGTATTCCAGAAAGTCCTCGCAGAAGAGGTTCTTCTCCCTTAAGTACTCGATGTCTTCGTCCGTAAAGGTGAGATTATCAAGGTAGTCGATGAGCTGACTTATTCCGGCCATGATGGCGTAGCCTCCGCCGTCGGGCACGGTTCTGAAGAACATGTCAAAATAAGCGATCTCGTCCACCTTACCTGACTGAAAGTATCCGTTTGCCATGGTGATTTCGTAGAAATCCGTAAGCATAGTCAGGTTTTTCGTTTTAATCATTTTCAATTATCTCCTGTCCCGGCACTTTTTGTCTGGTGCCTATCCAGTTTATTATACCACATATTGCGCAGGATTCACCTTTTATTTTTCCGGTATTCCGAGCTTTTCGAGAGCGTACAGTGCGGCTCCTGCGGCATTTTTAACGTAGTCTATGTATTTGTCAGCTATCCACATAGAAAAATCTCCTCCTTCAAAACAAACATTACAATGATACCACCTGAAGAGCAAAAAATTCAAGACCCGCGCAGGAGGTCTTTTCTGAAAAACCTGTGAAGACTTTGTCTCTTATCTTGCAAATTCTTCCAAAAAACGGTAAAATGTCACTACGAAAAAAGCGGCCTGAAGGGGAGGGGAAGATGACCGATGCGCTTATCACTTTAATAAAATGTCTCGCCGCCGTCCTCGCCGGAATTTTCGCGGGAAACGGCGCCGTGTACTTCTTCAATAAAATGCCTGCAGCATGGCTTACGGACTACGGAGAGAAGCCTTCTGAGGACCTTCTGGACCCTTACGTGCAAAGGGTGAAGAGCTACCCGTGGAAGTTCGTGTTCACCATGCTCTTTTCTGTGCTCTACATAAAGCTTGTAACTGAGGACGTACAGCTTGCCGCCGCGGGAGCCTGCGTTCTCTGGCTGCTCCTTGAAATTGCCATAGCCGACAGAAAATACAGGATAATCCCCGATCAGCTGGTGGTTCTCGTAGCGGTGTGCGGCATAGGGCTTATTCCTTTTCACGGCAGCTGGCAGCGGTGCCTTTACGGTGTTATCATCGGTTTCGGATTCATGGCTCTGACGGCAATCCTGGGAAAGATTACATACAGGCGTGACGCCGTAGGGGGAGGGGACATCAAGCTGTTTTCGGCGCTCGGCCTCGTATGCGGACCGGGAGGGATAATACTGGTGTTCATGATGACGGCACTGCTCAGCGCAGGTCATGCCGTGATTTTAATGGCGAGAGGAAAACTGAAGAGAACCGATACCATCGCCATGGCCCCGTATATAGCCATAGCTTCCAGCATTTATTTGGTATTCGGATACGGCATCGAGGAAACCCTGTTTGCAGGACTTATGAATTTTTGATATAATAAACCGATTAAGGAGATTCGCATATGATTACAGGAAAGCAGAGAAGTTATCTTAAAGGTCTTGCCAATCAGCTGGATCCGCTGGTGTTCATCGGCAAGGCGGACCTGACGGATACCGTGATAAAAGAGATAGACAACGTTCTCAACGCCAGGGAGCTGGTGAAGGTGAAGATACAGGAAAGCTCGCTCCTCGACCCGAAGGAGACGGCAAATAAACTGGCGGACCTGCTGGGAGCAGAATTCGTTCAGGCCATAGGCCGTAAATTCGTCCTCTACAGAGAGTCAAAGGATAACAAGAAGATTTATCTGCCGAAATAGCAAGCCATGGAGAAGAATATACTTTTAACCGTAGAGTATGACGGAACGGACTTTTTCGGATGGCAGAGGCAGCCCGACGTCAGGACGGTTCAGGGAGAGATAGAGAAGGTTTTAAGCGTCATATGCGCCCGAAAGATAGAGATAAACGGAGTGAGCAGAACTGACGCGGGAGTTCACGCACTGGATCAGAAGGCAACCTTTTCCGCAGATTTTGCCATACCGGTCGAGAAAATAGCGGAGGTGGCCAATAACCTCCTCGACGGGGGGAAAAAGCCGGCCCGTCAGCCGTCGGACGTGAGAATAATAAGGGCCGAAGAGGTTCCGGCGGACTTTCACGCCAGATTCAGTTCGGTGGGAAAGACGTACAGGTACCTCATAAACAACAGTCCCGAGCCGGATATATTTATGAGAAACCGCTGCTACCACGTTCAGCAGAACCTCGACGTAGATGCCATGAGAGAGGCTGCAGCCTTTGTCATAGGAGAGCATGACTTCGCAAGCTTTCAGGCGGCGGGAGGAAACGAGAGAGAAACCACCGTCAGAACTGTGTACGACCTGAGAATTGACGGGAGCGCCGGAGATTACATCACGATGGAGATAACCGGCGACGGATTTCTCTATAATATGGTGAGAATCATCGCAGGAACTTTAGTGGATGCAGGCCTGGGAAAAATTCCGGCAGCGTCCCTTAAGGATATTCTTGAAGCAAAAGACCGCACGAAGGCCGGGCATACGGCGCCGGCGAGAGGTCTTTATCTTGCAAAGGTCTATTACGACCGGGAAGAAATGAGAGGATAGCATGTACGAGAGCAAGAATCGCCCGGACTGGGATCATTACTTTATGCAGATGGCTGAGCTTACGGCTCAGCGCTCTACCTGCCTCCGCCGTCACGTAGGCGCGGTTATCGTAAAGGATAAGCATATAATCGCAACGGGGTACAACGGTGCTCCGAGAGGAATCGCCCACTGCGATGAAAAGGGCGGGTGCCTGAGAGAGAAGCTGGGCGTGCCGTCGGGAGAAAGACACGAGCTCTGTCGGGCTCTTCACGCCGAACAGAACGCCATAATCCAGGCGGCGACTTTAGGCCAGAGCATAGAGGGAGCGACCATATACATCACCAATCAGCCTTGCGTGATCTGCGCGAAGATGATTATCAACGCGGGGATTGACCGTATCGTGGTGAAGGACGGCTACCCGGATGAGCTTTCGGTGGAGATTCTCGCAGAAGCGGGACTTAGGATAGTCATGCTGAAGGATGCTTAGGAGATAAAATGGAAATTACACTGCGCTGTGTTCTGCTGATTCTGGGCGTGGCATTTATGATTGCATTTATCGTCACTCCGCTCAGCATAAAAATCGCGCCGAAGATAGGCGCAGTAGATGTGCCGAAGGACAGCCGGCGCATGCACAGAAGAACCATACCCCGGTTCGGAGGTCTTGCGGTTTTCGCAGGAACCATGATAACCGTAGGGCTTTTCCTGTGGGACGATCCGAAGATTCGCGTTGCCATGCTGGGCGGCGCGCTGATATACGTCTTAGGCGTCGTGGACGACCTGAAAAATCTCCACGCGGGGATAAAGTTCGGATATCAGATAGCCGTGGCGGTTATGATTTATGCCATGGGCATCAGGATAAACATAATAAACAACTATTTCGGGCCGGGCAACTGGATTTTGAGCGACGCCATCTGCTTCATAGTTACAGTATTGTGGATAGTGGGCATCACAAACACCATAAATCTCATAGACGGCCTCGACGGTCTTGCGGCCGGGACTTCGGCCATAGCGGCGCTGTGCATCGCATATATCGCATATATTCACGGCGACACCTTCGGAATGGCGACCGTATGCGTGGCGATGCTGGCTCTGGCAGGCTCCTGCCTGGGATTTCTGCCGTATAACTTTTCACCGGCCAAGACTTTTATGGGCGACGGCGGGGCGCTGTTCCTCGGATTTATGATAGCGGTTCTTTCCGTTATCGGGCCTTTAAAGCGTTCCACCGTGATTGCGGTGGTGGTGCCGGTGGTGGTTCTGGCTATTCCTATTTTCGATACGTCTTTTGCCATAGTAAGACGCATCGTAAACCGCAAGCCTATCATGGAAGCGGACAAAGGCCATCTTCACCACCGTCTCATGGATGCAGGCTACGGCCAGCGCAGGGCGGTACTCATGCTCTACGGCATCAGCGCCATTATGGGAATGGCCGCCGTCCTCATAAGCCGCGAGCTCTACAAAGACGCCTGCGCCCTTGCGGTTATCGCTGCCGTCTACCTTTACGTGTTCCTGACGGACCCTAACCACAAGATGCCTCACATCAAAGCTGTAAACATCGCCAAGGAAGAGAAGAAGCAGGCGGCGGAAGCGGCTGCTGCGTCGGCGGAGGAGGGAGCTGACAGCGAAAAGTAGTTCTGATTTTAGGATTTTTAGGAAGTCTTCGACAACGAACCGTATTTTTCGGGAAGTTGTCGAAGACTTTTTCGGCTTTTTTGACGCGAAATCAAAATCTGCCGAAAAAGTAAGCGGGCCGGGCAGGTTTTTAGCGATGATATTTCGACAAAATCTGTAGATGCTACCTTTGAAGCCGAAAAAGCTTCGGCAAAACCTCCAGAAACAGATAACTTTGTCGAAACGCTAAAAAGCCTCAGTCACGGGCAACAGAAAAATAGAAATTTATATTGAAAATGAAATAAAATAACAGTAAAATATTCCCATATAGAACGAAGATACTGAGGTAGAGGAGGAAGAGATGAAAGAACTTATCTCGCACATCAGGAGAGAACTGCTTAGATTGAGAGACTTAAAAGATGAATACCTGAGGCGACTGGAGTATCTTCCGGAGGGAAAGCTGAAGGTTGACGAAAAGAACGGAAGGAAATATTACTACCATCTGCTGGAGGGGAAGGCAACATATATTGGAAGAAAACAGAGCGGGCTGGTCGAACGGCTGCAGGAACGGAGATTTGCGGAGGAAATGCTGAAAACTGCAGGCGATGATGAGGCGTGCCTTTTGCGTACTCTTGCAGTTCTTCAGCCTGTATCTCCGGAGAGTATACGGAGAAAACTGCCGAAGGCATATATAAGTGAGGTGAGCAGCATAATTACGGACGGCGAGGCGTGGGCAGATGCGCCGTATATGAAAAAGAGCAGCTACGGCAGGTATGAGGATCCGTCGCAGCTTACCATGAAGGGCGATTACGTGAGGTCAAAGTCTGAGCTCAACATCGCAAATATGATGTATATGAAGGGGATACCGTATCGATATGAGGAGGTGACGGAGCTTTGCGGAGAGACCATCGCTCCGGATTTTGCGGTGTATCGGGAAAGTGACGGGAAGGTTCTTTTTCTGGAGCACTTCGGGATGATGTATAACAGGAAGTACCGTGATGATTTTGCGTGGAAGGTGCATCTGTACATTAAGGCGGGTTATATGCCGTACAGGGATGTGTTCTTTACGTTTGAAGATCTGGACGGAAATATAGATACACAGTTTATAGATTATCTGATGGAAACGTATTTCAGGTGAGCGGGGTGCAGCAGGCATTTGACGGCGACGGTGTCTGCAGCCTTTGAGGTCGAACTGTTACGACCGGTCGCAAACCGCCGCCGCCGGAGTAAATATTCTACAGCTTTATATCGCCCTCGGCCAGGAGAACTGCGCTGCCTCCCACGCGGATAAGGCACCCGCCGTCGGCGTCTTCACGGATATCAGTGAGAATAACAGACGGCCTGTCCATCTTCTCGCCCTGGACGATGCGGCAGGATACGGAGCCGTCGGCACCTGCATCGGGCAGCAGTCCGTTGAGCCTGAAATAATACGTGAGAGCGCCGTTGGAGGTTCCCGTCGCAGCCTCCTCGTCTATATCGTAGAGAGGAGCAAAATTCCTGCAGTGGGCGGTGGCATCGTCGCAGTTTACCGTAAACGCGTGGACGCCGGTAACCTTGTACTCGGCGGAAAGGTCAGAGAGAGCCTTCATATCAGGGTTGAGGGCGTCAAGCTCCGCGCAGCTTCCCACAGGCATCATAATGTCCGGAAGTCCGGTGGAGATGAGCTGAGGCTTCAGCCCGCCAAAATCGGGAATTTCGCCGCCGTAGCCCATGACGTTGTAAAGGCGCTGCATTTCTCCGGGTTCAGATATTGTACCCATTTCCACAGGAGACGCCATATCCATCATGACAAAGCCGTCTTTGATTTCAATGTTGAGGTCGCCTGCCAGAGTGTGGTTGATGCAGGCGCAGTTTTCCGGCAGAATGCCGGCTTTGACCAGGCATACAAAGGATGCGATGGTGGCGTGTCCGCAAAGATCCACCTCCGCCGCCGGTGTGAAATATCTTATCTGAAACTCTCTGTCGCCCAGAACCTTAATGAAAGCGGTCTCTGAGTAGCGAAGCTCGGCGGCCGTTTTTCTCATGGTCTCGTCAGGCGGGAAATCGCCGTCCCTGTCGAGTATGACCACCCCTGCCGGGTTGCCGCCGAAAAGTGAATCCGTAAACGCATCGGCAATAAAAAATTTCATAGTCTGTAACACCTCCGTGTCTCATAGCTTAAAGAATAAAATCAGACAGACTTTCCGCCTTACATATCCTGCAGCACGCGCACTTTTACAACGCCGTCCACCTTCGGAACGGAAGTTACGGGCTGTGCCAGGCTTAAGAGGGCATAGCCGTAAAGTGAAGAGCCGTCAGTGGAAGGACGGGTGCCGCCTGCGGCGGCCTTGACTGTATTATCGGCAAACATAGCTGAAGCCAGTCTGACCGGATCGGGTTCATCTTTGGTTATAACCGCTACGCGGGTTTCGTCCGCCGTTACAGGTCCCAAAGAAACTGCGGGCAGGTTCACGGAATTTACTATGTTTCCGTTTTCTATGTAGTCCATCAGCTCGCGGGCTGCCATCGCCGCGCAGTTATCCTCGGCCTCCGCGGTGGATGCGCCCAGGTGAGGAAGGACGATTACGTCCGGGCGCCCGTGGATGCCGGCGGTGACAAAGTCGGTAACGTATTTGGAAATTTTGCCCAAAGGGGCAGTGCCGTCAGCGTCCAGAGCTTTAATCAGCGCGCCTTCGTCCATCAGCTTGTCACGGGAGAAGTTCAGGAACACTGCGCCGGACTTTACACATGAGAGAAGCTCATCATTGAACATACCTCTGGTCGAATCGGTGGCAGGAAGGTGGAGAGTAATATAGTCGCTCTCGCCGAGAAGTTCTTTGATGTCGCGGCGGATTCCCACTCCGGGCAGAAGTCTGAGCGCTGCGTTTACCGAAAGGTAAGGGTCGTAGCCGATTACGTTCATCCCGAGAGAAGAAGCTGCGTTGGCAACCATTGCACCGATAGCTCCCAGGCCCACTACGCCGAGGGTTTTTCCGGCGATTTCCGTTCCTGCGAACTGGCCTTTGCCCTTTTCAACCTGCCTGGATACATCGTCGCCATGAAGGCCGGATGCCCAGGCGATACCTTCGGGAATATTTCTGGCCGCCAGAATCATGGCTCCGATTACCAGTTCCTTGACGGCGTTGGCGTTGGCGCCGGGGGTGTTGAAAACGGCGATTCCGCTTTCGGCACAGCGGTCTAAGGGAATGTTGTTTACGCCTGCGCCGGCTCTGGCTATGGCTAAAAGTCCTTTGCCAAATTCCATTTCGTGCATGTCGGCGCTGCGGACAACGATTCCGCAGCAGCAGGAGACATCGTCGGTTATGGAATAGCTGTCCGTGAAGGCCCCCAGGCCTGCAGGTGAAATTTTGTTTAGAGTGGAAATTTTGTACATTGTGATACCTCCTGAAAAACTGCAGCAAAAAGTGAAAAAATTTGGTTATTTACCCAAGGCTATGCCCTGGACCGTATCATTTTTTGTGAATGTTAAACAAAATTATAGCACTGAATTCCTTTACTTTCAACAAGTAAAGTGGTATAATCTAAAAGATATTTTATTGCAGAGACGTATTCGAAGGGACTTTGAAAACGCTTCAGGAACGGAGGAAGGAATATGAAATACGAAAACAGAGTGTACAATTTTTCAGCAGGACCGTCCATACTGCCGCTGGAAGTTATTAAAGAAGCGGCTGATAATCTGGCCAGTTATCATGGCTGCGGGCAGTCAGTTATGGAAATGAGTCACCGATCTTCCGAGTTCAAGAAAATTATCGAAGATGCAGAAGCCGATCTCAGAGAGCTGATGAACATACCTGATAACTACAAGGTGCTGTTTTTGCAGGGTGGAGGAACCCTCCAGTTTTCCATGGTACCTCTGAACCTTCTTAGAAAGTCCGGAAAGGCGGATTACATCGTTACCGGATCCTGGGCGAAGAAAGCAGCCAAAGAAGCGCAGAAGTTCGGCGATATCAGGGTAGTGGCAAGCTCCGAGGACGAAACCTTTACATATATTCCTGAGGTTAAGAGGGAAGACTTCAGGGAAGATGCCGATTATGTGTACGTGTGCTATAACAACACCATTTACGGCACCCATTTCCCTTACATACCTGATACGGGAGACATTCCGCTGGTCGCCGATATGTCAAGCTGCATACTCAGCGAGGAGATTAACGTCTCAAAGTTCGGTCTTATCTTTGCGGGCGCACAGAAGAATATCGCCCCGGCAGGTGTTACCATAGTTATAATCAGAGAGGACCTTATCGGATTTGCAAAGCCTGAAACTCCTGTTTACCTGGACTATAAGACTCACGCAGATAACGATTCCATGTATAATACGCCGCCGTGCTTCGCAATCCATATTGCAGGCGAGGTGTTCAAGTATCTTAAGAAGATGGGAGGCGTTCCGGCAATGCACGAAGTTGATGTCCGCAAGGCCGGAAAGCTCTATGCATACATCGATGGAAGCGGTTTCTATAAATCCCCTGTAAGGGAAAAGGACCGTTCCATCATGAATGTCGTATTCGTAACGGGAGATGCGGACATGGATAAGAAGTTCGTTGCCGCCGCAAAGGAGCATGGACTTGTGAACCTTAACGGACACAGGTCTATCGGCGGAATGAGAGCGAGCATTTATAACGCCATGCCTGAGGAAGGTGTGGATAAACTCATAGAGTTCATGGAGGAATTCAGAAAGGCGAATCAGTAATGAAGTATTTAGTGGTAGTTCCCGATGGAGCCGGGGACGATAAAATAGAAGCGCTCGCGGGAAAGAGCGCGCTGGACGCTGCGGATATGCCGTTTACCGACGGCCTTGCGGCCAGAGGTGAAGTGGGAATGGTGTGCAACGTTCCTCCCGGAATCGCACCGGGAAGCGATGCAGCCAACCTTTCGGTCATGGGTTACGACCCGGCGGTTTATCTCACGGGAAGATCTCCTCTGGAGGCTGCAAGCATAGGAATCGAAATGGCCGATGATGACGTTGCCTTCAGAGCCAACATTATAACGCTGGAAGGAGACGGAGCATACGAGGACCTGATTGTCAGAGATCACAGCTCAGGAGAGATTACCACCGAAGAGGCGGATGAGCTCATTAAAGCTGTCAACGAAGCTTTTGCCGATGAACGCAGGAAATTTTACACGGGAACCAGCTACAGACACTGTCTCATAGTTCACGGCGGCACTACGGCCATGACAACCACACCGCCTCACGACATTCTGGGGAAGCGATGCGGGGATTATCTGCCTTCCGGAGAGGGTTCCGGTGAACTCCTCGATATGATGAAGAAAAGCTATGAAATACTCAGGGAGCATCCCGTGAACGAAGCGCGCGTGGAGAAAGGCCTTAATCCGGCCAACTCGCTGTGGATATGGGGACAGGGCAAGAAGCCGCAGCTTTCACCGTTTTATGATAAGTACGGACTTAAGGGAACCGCAATCAGTGCAGTAGATCTGATAAAGGGAATTGCTCTCTGTGCGGGACTTGGTTCGGTAGACGTTGAAGGCGCTACCGGAACTATGCATACCAATTTCAAGGGGAAAGCCGATGCTGCAATCCGTGAATTCAGAAGCGGAAAGGATTTTGTTTATGTTCATCTGGAAGGGCCGGACGAGTGCTCTCATCAGGGAGATATGGACGGAAAGCTTACGTGCCTTCACGACATAGACCAGAAAATAGTGAAGCCGATAGTGGAAGCGCTTCGGGAGGACGGAGAAGACTTCAAGGTGCTTGTGGTGCCTGATCACAGGACACCGCTTGCTATCAGAACACATTCGTCAACCCCTGTTTCGTATATGGTTTACAATAGTTCTGATGAAAAACCGGAGGATAAATCCAGGAGATTCTGCGAATCGTCCGGTGAGAAAGGAAGATATTTCGAAAACGGATGCGAACTGGCGGATTACTTCTTCGGAGAATAATCCGACGGACGTATCGGAAGTGTTTGAGGATATATGGGCGGAAAAAGAGATTTACTCAAGAAAATTCTGGTGGTACTGATTATAGCGGGTATGGTGTTTGCCAGCCTTGCCACGGCGGTTATTTACGTGTATGCGGAGCCGGAAAGCAGTGAGGCTTCGGCATCCGGCAGCGGGGAGGAAACCGGTTCCGGCAGTGATACAGAGGCGGAAGAAGAAAAGACGGATGAAGACGATTCTGCTGCCAGACCTGAGATTATCGCCGGCAGCGCTATTGTGTACTGCGAGAACACGGGCGAAATTATCTACTCTAAAAATGAAGATTCCAGAATGAAGCCGTACAGCATCACAAAGCTGCTTACGGCTCTTCTTGCTGTTCAGAATCTGCCCATGGATCAGATGGTAACGGTGAGCGCCGCAGCTGCCGGCCAGGGCGGAAGCAGGATGGAGCTGAAAGAGGGAGAGCAGATTTCTGTAAAGGATCTGCTGTACGGCACCCTTGTGGTATCGGGAAACGATGCGGCTTATGCGCTGGCTGAGGCCGTAAGCGGTTCTGCTGCGGACTTTGTTAAACTTATGAATAAGACGGCTGCCAATATAGGCTGCGAGGATACTCACTTTTCCAATCCCAGCGGTCTTTCCAACGACATTAAGAAGCACTATACCACAGCCGATGATTTTCTTAAAATCGCCAAGCTTGCTTTTTCAGACGAGACGGTAAGAACCATCGCCGGCACGGAGAAATACACGGTTAAAGCCACCAATAAAAGCGAAGAGAGAAAGCTGGAGGAGCATACGGAACTCATATCAAAGGCGTCGAGCGGTATCGTTGCCGCAAAGACGGGATTCTGGGACGAAGCAAACTGCTCCATCGCGGCTTTATACGATAAAGACGGCCTCAGACTTATAATTATCCTTATGGGCGACACCATGGACGAGAGAACGGATGACGTTCTGGCTCTGACAAAATACGCCGAGCGCACCATTCAGGGTATTACCGTGGTGAAAAACGGGGAAGTTGCGGGAAACGTCCGGGTACATCACGGAGCAAAGACGAAAATTGAAGCTTTTGCGGCCCTTGGCGGCGTGGCATATCTTCCGGCGGGAGCGTCGGAATCCCTAATAACCACGGAGGCCGTGATGAAAGATGATGTGGAGGCTCCCGTTGAGAAGGGCGACGTGGTGGGAACGTACAGAATTTACGTTGCCGACGAGCTGGTAAACGAGGTTGACCTTATTGCAGGCGAGGACGTGAAGACGGGATGGCTTCCGTCGTATCTGGGAATTTCCAATACGACTACGGCAATCGGCGGAGCTGTCATTGGCGTTTTACTGATTCTGTTCATATGGATAAAGGTTCACAACGTGAGAGTCCGCAGGGCGAAAAAGCGGCTTCACAGGCAGATGGTGATGGAAATGGCCATGGAGGAGCTGCGCCGCGAGCAGGAGAAGAAAGAGAGAGGCTGGCGTTATTAAATGTTTGACATAAAGGAAAATCTTAAAAAACTCCCGGACACCCCGGGAGTTTATATGCATAAGGACGAGCTGGGACAGGTTATCTACGTGGGCAAGGCCGTCTCTCTGAGAAACCGGGTGCGCCAGTATTTTCAGGCGTCGGCTAATTCCAACCCCAAGGTTCGCGCAATGGTTTCCCACATTGCGGAGTTTGAGTACATAACCTGCGCCACGGAGATGGAGGCCCTGATTCTTGAGAACAACCTGATAAAGAAGTACCAGCCCAAGTACAACGTCCTTCTCCGGGACGACAAGACCTACCCCTACATAAAGGTCACAACGTCGGAGGAATACCCGCGGGTCGTTAAAACCCGTATAATTAAGAAGGACGGGGACAGGTATTTCGGGCCCTACAGCGATGCGGGAGCCGTAAACCTCATAGTTGATCTTATGAACAACATCTATTCCCTGAAGAGATGCTCCATGACGGAATTCCCCAAGGGTCACAGGCCGTGCCTTAACTATCACATCAAAAAGTGCGCCGGCGTGTGCGTCGGGAAGGCGGACAGGGAGGAATATCTCGCAGATATCGACAAGGTAATCGAATTCTTAAGTGGTCGGGAAAAGCCTCTGATAAAGCACCTGACTGAGCTTATGCAGGAGGCTTCTTCCGATATGCGATTCGAGGAGGCTGCTGTCTACAGGGATTACATAACCGCGGCAGAATCCATAAGCGAAAAACAGAGAGTCACCATGATAAGCGGAAGGGATCTTGACGTGGTGCTTACTGTCAAGGACGATAAGAATTCCTTCGTCGTCCTCTTCACAGTCAGGGACGGAAAGCTTTCCGGCCGTGAGACCTTTCAGGTTCAGGCATCTGACGGTGACGACAGGGGCGAGATTACGGCCGAGTTCATAAAGCAGTACTACAGCCAGTGGGCCCAGGTTCCGCCGGAGATTCTGGTGGAGACGGAGCTTCCGGAAAACGAGCTGTTAGAGGAGTTCTTAAGCCGCGACGGCAGGAAGGTGAGAATATTCGTACCCCAGAAGGGCGATAAGCGAAATCTCTTAAGACTTGCCCAAAGCGACGTGACGGAAATGGTAAAGACCCTCGCAGACAAGGCTCAGGCAAACTACGAAAAGGAGAGGGCTTTAAGCGAAGAGGTGGCGTGGACCTTGCGAGAAGGCGGATTTTCATGCGGAGAAGGGCCTTACCGCATAGAGTCCTACGATATATCCAACACAAACGGCGTGGACTCCGTAGGAGCTATGGTCGTATTCGAGGGAACCCGCAAAGTCAGAAAGGACTACCGCAGATTCAAGATTAAAACCGTGGAGGGGCCCGACGATTACGGCAGCCTTCAGGAGATGCTGTATCGCCGGTTTAAAAGAGCAAAGGAAGGAGATCCTGCCTTTGCGATTCTGCCCGACGCCATTTTCATGGACGGCGGACAGGGACAGGTGACTGCGGCAGAAAAGGTGCTTGCCGCCATGAAGCTGGATATACCCGTTGCGGGCATGGCTAAGGACGACAGCCACAGAACCAGGGCAATAGTCTTTGCAGACGGAAGGGAAATCGACCTCAAACAGCATCCTGTTCTCTTCAAATACTGCGGAACCATTCAGGAGGAGGTTCACCGCTTCGCCATCGAGTATCACAGAAACCTGAGAAACAAAAACTCCATCCACTCGGTTTTAGACAGCATACAGGGCGTGGGGCCGACCAGAAGAAACGCCCTGCTGAATCACTTTAAGACGGTGGAGGCAATAAAAAAGGCGACGGCAGCCGAGCTTGCGGAGGTTCCGGGAATTACGGAGGCCGTTGCGGAGAACATAGTGAAGTTTTTCGGAAAATAAGCAAAAACTTTTCCGCATGGATTTTTGCGGTTGCCAACAGCCCGCATAAATGGTATATTCTAAGTAGCGTGCAGAAGTGAGGCGCGTTTTGTATAACGAGAAAATAACCTGGAGGAATAACAATGGCAGATAACAGGAACAATGTTCAGGACGAAGCTGATATCATAACTTTGGAATTCGAGGACGGCGTTGAGCTGGAATGCGAAATCATGGGAATCTTTGACTGCGAGGGCAGCGATTACATCGCGCTCATTCCGTTAGACGATTCCGACGATGTTTACATCTACGGATACAGGGAAGTAGGCGACGATGAGTTCGAGCTTGTTGACATCGAAGACGACGAGCTCTTTAACCGTGTGGTAGGCGAATTCGACACTATCATGGCTGAAGAGGAAGAAGAATAGAGAAGTCTTTTGTTGACAGGGCCCCGTCTTTTGAGGTGGGGCTTTTTCTATGGGAGGAACTATGAAAAATTACGACATAATAATAGCGGGGGCAGGGGCCGGCGGTGTATTCGCGGCATATGAGCTTACAAAGATGGGTACCGGAGCGTCGGTTCTCATGATTGACAAGGGCGCTCCCCTGGAGAAGAGAATATGCCCCATCAAAGCGGGCAAGACGGACAAATGCGTCAAGTGCGCTCCTTGTCACATTATGAACGGCTATGGCGGCGCAGGCACTCTGTCCGACGGAAAGTACAACATTACCACTGAATTTGGCGGCGACCTTCATAAATACGTGGGAGAAAAACATGCCATGGAGCTTATGGAATACGTGGACGACGTTCTCTGCTCCATGGGAGGAAGCGAAGCAAGGCTTTACTCTACGGGAAACTCCGACCTTAAGACAAAGTGCCTTCAGCACGACCTGCACCTTTTGAGCGCAAAGGTAAGGCACCTGGGGACGGACAGAAACGTCCGCATTCTCGGTAAGATATACGACTTCATTAAAGACAGCACAGATATGAAGTTCTTCACCACCATCGAAGACGTGGAAAAGTCAGCAGGCGGGTTTACGGTAAGGACGGCAGACGGAGAAGAGTTCGGGTGTAAGGATCTGATTCTTGCCACAGGCCGCTCCGGTTCCAGGTGGATTTCCGGAGTCTGTGATAAATTCGGTATTTCACAGAAGAAGAACAGGGTTGACATAGGAGTGCGGGTGGAACTTCCTGCTGAGGTGTTCAAACACATAACCGACGACGTCTACGAGTCCAAGATAGTGTATAAAACCCAGCAGTACAACGACATGGTGAGAACCTTTTGTATGAACCCTTACGGAGAGGTTGTTTCGGAGAACACTAACGGTATCGTCACCGTAAACGGCCACAGCTATGCGGACGAAAGCCTTCACACTGAGAACACCAATTTCGCTCTTCTGGTTTCAAACAAGTTCACCGAGCCTTTTAAGGACAGCAACGAATACGGCGAATCCATTGCAAAGCTTTCCAATATGCTCGGAGGGGGAGTTCTCCTTCAGCGGTTCGGGGATCTGGTAAAGGGCAGGAGGAGCAGCGAGCGGAGAATGGAAAAGTGCTTCACCAGACCGACTCTAAACGCCACTGCGGGAGACCTTTCTCTGGTGATTCCGAAGCGCCAGCTGGATTCCATAATTGAGATGATTTATGCCCTTGACAAGATTGCGCCGGGAACGGCCAACGAGGACACCCTCCTTTACGGCGTAGAGGTCAAGTTCTACAATTCCAAGGTAGAAGTGAGCGGAGAGCTGGAGACGGAGGTAGCCGGACTTTACGCCATAGGCGACGGCTCGGGAGTGACCCATTCTCTGTCCCAGGCTTCGGCCAGCGGCGTTCACGTGGCGCGGATACTCGACAGGAAATACAGATAGTGACAATGTGAAATGTATAAATTGGAACAATCTTAAAAAAGTATTGCAAAGGTTTTACGTCTACGGTAAAATTTCTCCATAAGTTTTGACGGTTCAAAGTTTTGCCTGAGATAGCGATGGCGGACAAAATCTTTGAGACGTCTTTTTTTGAAGGGTAACAGAAAAGAAAGGAGAATTCATGAAAGGAAATGGAAATGTAACCCGCAGACTCCCGACCAGAATAGAAGCTCTGATTCCTATCGTCGTGCTTCTGGCGATAATGATTTCAAACTATGTTCTGGACTGGGGACAGGATCCTCACATTCCTGTACTTTTTACGTGTGTAATTGCGATGCTTGTAGGAAAACGATGCGGCTGGACCTATAAGGAAATGCTGACAGGTGCGCTGGATGCGGTAAGTCAGTCCCTTGAAGCAATTATCATCATTTTATGTGTCGGCTGCCTCATAGGTTCATTCGAGTGGGCAGGCACGATTCCGTCTGTAGTGTATTACGGACTGGAGCTTATTTCCCCGGCCATGTTTCTGCCGTTGGCCTGTATCCTATGTGCAATAGTGGGTATTACCCTTGGTTCGGCATGGACTGTATCGGCAACGCTGGGTATAGCTTTTATGGCCATAGGCACGACTATGGGATTCAACCCGGGCCTGGTGGCAGGAATGGTGCTTTCGGGAGCGTGCTGCGGAGACAAATTCTCGCCGCTTTCCGACTCCACCAATCTGGCAGCGGGCGCTTCTCAGACCGGGCTTTTCGATCACGTGAGAGCGATGACCACGACCACGTTCCCGAGTCTGATAATGGCAATCATACTTTACACGTTTTTCTCAATAAGTTTTTCCGGAAATTACGATCCTCAGCTGGCTTCGGAACTTCAGCAGGCCATAGTGGATCACTATAACTACATGAGTCCGGTTCTGCTTCTGCCGATTGTGCTTATTGTAGTTGTAGCTCTGGCGAAAATGCCGGCTCTCGCAGCGGTACTGCTGGTATCCGGTGTGGGATGTGTGTTTGCGGTAATATTCCAGGGGGCAAGTCTGTCTGACTGTATCACCATGCTCCACTACGGATATACGGCCGAAACGGGAAATGCGCTTTGCGATGAGCTCGTTAACCGCGGAGGAATGGACAGCATGCTCTGGACTAACAATCTGGTTATCGTAGCGGTTGGATTCGGCGGAATTCTTCACAAGATAGGAGCGGTGGAAGCCCTGATTGGAGGACTCGTTCACAGAGTCACGAAACCGTTCCACCTCATCATCGTTACGATGCTCACTTCGATATTCTGCATAACGACCATGTGCGACCAGTACCTGGGTCTGATCATACCGTCAACCATGTACAAAGACCGTTATGACGAGCTGGGACTTGCAAGAAATCTGCTGTCCAGAACTATGGAAGACAGCGGAACTCTCTGGTCGCCGCTGGTACCATGGTCGTCCTGTGGCGCATACCATGCAGCAACGCTTGGCGTACCGACTCTTTCATATGTACCGTTCTGTTTCATGAATATTATAAATCCGATTTACGCCCTTATTACGGCGGCATTAGGAAGAAATATCATCTATGCGGATGGCACACGCACCACCCTCTTCACTGGAAAGCTGAAACAGGGTCCCGTACCTGAAGCTCCGGATGATG
Organism: Candidatus Avanaerovorax faecigallinarum; assembly: GCA_019113145.1. Classification (GTDB taxonomy): domain Bacteria; phylum Bacillota; class Clostridia; order Peptostreptococcales; family Anaerovoracaceae; genus Avanaerovorax; species Avanaerovorax faecigallinarum. The sequence continues at coordinate 11,398 of DXHZ01000001.1, read as the reverse complement.
CGCATGAAACAGCTATGAGCGCTCTGGCATCGATCAGAGGAAAGGCTGAATAATTTATGGAATACAGAGGTATAGTTCGCGAGCACAAGCTCTGGATAAAGATAGTGGCTCTGATAGTTGCAGGTCTGGTTATATACCGTAGCATAGTGACGGAGCAGTGGATATATATCCTTATAGGTATCGTCGTTTTTCTCGCATGCTTTTTTACTAAAGAACATATTGTTGACGAAAAGGGTGCAGACATCCGATACCATCTGTTTGGCATGAATATAAGCAGTTACTGGTCATGGGGCGAGATAACGGAAATGCAGACGGACATGAAGAAGGCTGCTCCATATGTCATGCTTCACTTCGAAAAGGGAGTGTCCATAAGGACTTTCATAATGAAGCCGGAAGATATAGAACCTGTAATAGAAATGGCAGCTGAAAATAATCCGGATATATTCATAGATCATATGACTGTGGAAGAGCAGGAGGAACGAGAAAGACAGATACTTCACGAACAGGAAGTTGAACGTGCCCGGAAGAGGACCTCAAAACGCCGTAAATAAAAAAACGGGGCTGTGCGCAGATGGCGGAACATCGGCGGCAGCCCTTTTTATAATCTACAGTTTTCTGTCTTTTTTCTGACTCAAAAGTATCGCGGCAAACATCACGGCACATCCCGCGTACTCCATCCCCGTCATCATCTCGTTAAGGAACAGCATTCCCGCAAGGAGAGTGAACACAGTTTCCAGAGACAGGATCAGAGACGCCTGACTCGGAGGTGTGCTGCGCTGGCCAAGGGTCTGAAGGGTGTAGCCCATGCCGCATGACAGCAGGCCGGTATAGAGAATAGGTACTGCACAGCTTATAACAGCTTCCCACGTAGTCGTTTCAAAAATTACCGCAAAAGGTATGTAAAGAACTCCGGCAACCAGAAACTGATAACAGGAAAGCTTGACGGAATCCACGTATCTGACCCATTTGTCTATTACGATGATGTGAACGGCTGCAGAAAATGCGCCGCCCAGCATGAGTACATCTCCTATGGTCAGCCCTTCTATTCCTCCGCTCAGTGTGAGCATTGCCAGTCCGATGAGTCCGATTGCGGCGCTTATCCAGACGTTTTTCGAGATTTGCTTTCCGAGGACTCTTTCAAGTATAGGGGTTATTATTATGTAAAGGCCCGTTATGAATCCGGCTTTTCCTACGGTGGTGTAGGATATGCCCGTCTGTTGAAACAGTATTATTGCAGCAAGAGCAAGTCCGCAGATTACAGATGCCTTGAATGTGACTGCGCGGTCCGGTTTCGGATTGCTGCTTTTGCCGGATGTGCTCTTTTTCTTCTCCATGAACCATACCAGGGGAAGGAGAGAGACGCCTCCAAGAGAGCATCTGATTGCTGTGAAGGCAAACGGCCCAAGATGGTTCATGCCGTTTTTCTGCGCCACAAGTCCGCACCCCCATATGAGGGCCGAAAGTACGAGAAAGACTTTTCCTATGCTGCTGTTTTTGCCCATATCGTATCACCGGTTAAACAGAATAAAAAAGAAAAATCCGAACTCGTTTCCAAGCTCGGATCTGCGATGTGTGGTGGAGATAGTGGGGCTCGAACCCATGACCTCTTGAATGCCATTCAAGCGCTCTCCCAGCTGAGCTATATCCCCGTATTTTATCTGACCAAGTTATTCTATCACGACCGGGCTTTCCCGTCAAGGGTGATATTGCTCACAATCAGCGATGTAAACATGAGCACGCAGCCTATGGTCATGCGGCCTGTAAAAACTTCACCGGCAAGGGTCACGGCAAAAAATGTGCCGAAGACGGTTTCCGTTGACATGAGAATGGCGATGTGATGTGCCGGAACGATTCTCTGGCATACGGTCTGAACCACGAATGCGAACACCGTATTGAAGAACACCAGCTCAATCATCCCAAGGGAAGCTGAAAAACTCATGGATGTCAGCGCTTCAAAGCTGAGGCCTTCCCCGAAGAGAAAGCTCGCCGCTACGGAAAATACCGCGCAGGTTCCCATCTGGGAAAGGGCGAACATGAAAGGATCCAGCTCTCCCGCAAGTCTTCCGATGATGATTACCTGCACCGAAAAAACAAGCGCAAAAACGAATGTCAGGGCGTCTCCGAAATTGACTGAAAGGTCGTCCTGAAGAGTAAGCAGGGCTATTCCAACAAAGGCGATTGCCGCCGCCGCTATCATATTTGCGGGGATTTTTTCGCGAAAGACAATCCACGACAGCAGCGGGATTATAACCGTATAGGTGCATATGATAAACGTCTGCTTTCCCGGCGTGGTGAACTGCAGCCCGTAGGTCTGAACCATGTTTCCGATGAACATGAGAATTCCGATAAGTGCGCCGGAATACAGAGTTTTCTTAGTCATGAATTTATAATGCCTTACGGACAGAATCAACATGGTCAGGAAGGCGAGACCGTACCTGTAACCCATCAGGTCGAAAGGCCCCATGTCTTCAAGCACGAATTTACCCGCGACAAAACCCATTCCCCAGAAGAGGGCAACGCAGATCATGCCGAATTCCGCCAGCAGTATTTTTCTGTCCTTTCCATCGTGTAATTTCATACTGTTAACTCCGTAAATGCAATAAAACTGCAGCCTTTGCGCCGCAATATACATTTTAACTTAAAGCAGTGACGTTAGCAACAGTGGAAATGAACAGGGGAAACGGCGAACCATTCCCTTGCGCCTGCGGCCGTATTCTGCTAAAATAATCGGGCCGGCTTTTTGACGGTAGAAAATCGTGAGTTCGAGACCTTCCTCACGTAAAACAAAACTAAAGGAGAAATGAAAAATGAAAAACAGGAAAGTAGTCTACATGACTCAGGCTGCGCTGATTGCGGCCATCTACGTTGTAGTGACGGTGATTTTAAGGCCCCTCGGTTTCGGTCCGGTTCAGGTGAGAATTTCGGAAATGCTGTGCGTGCTGCCAATCTTTACGCCGGCTGCGGTGCCGGGAGTGGTTCTGGGATGCTTTATCGCAAACATCCTGGGAGGAGCTATACTGCCGGACGTTATTTGCGGAACCATAGCGACTCTTATAGGAGCCGTGCTCACGTACAGGCTCAGGGAGAAAAACCGCATAATCGCGGTGCTGCCGCCGATAATATCCAACGCGGTCATCGTGCCGTTTGTGCTGAAGTACGCTTACGGCGAGCCTTTCTCAATCCCGTTTATGATGTGCACCGTGGGAATCGGAGAAGTCGTATCCGTCGGGGTTTTAGGCCTCATGCTTGCGGCTGTTCTGGAAAGGCATAAGAGCACGATTTTCAGGCAGATTTAGCTCTGACACGGGGAGCTTAGACAAAGGGTGGGAGCTCCGGGAAAGTTAAGACAAAAAATAAAAAGCGCCTCCGCAGCGAGGGAGAATGCTGCGAAAGCACCGAAAAAAGGTGGAGGCTGAAAAGAAAAAATGAAAGGGAAGGTTGTAATCAGCCTTCCTTATTTGTTTGCCGTGTTTTTCTGGTCTTGACCCAGTCGCAGATAAGGCCGGCCGCAGCAAAGACCGCAACTACCGACCAGACTGCTATATTGTTCAGATAGCCGAAATAATCAAGAATGCTCATCATATCCTTTACCTCCCTGCAGCTTCTGACTATATTATGAAGCCTTCGGCAGGGGCGGACTATCGTGTTTTCATTAAATAAAGGTTAAATCTTTGTAAAGAGGCGCGGGTCTTCCGCCGCCGTCTCGACCGGCGCGCCGAGTGGCGCGGGGTTTGCGTCTGCGTAAAGCCGACGTGGCTGCGCCCTTTGCGCCGGCCTCACCCTCTGGCCGAATTTAGTACTTGTTAGAGACACAGGTTTTAGGGTATAATAACTTGTTGGAGTAAACAGGCTGCAGCATTATGAATGCGGCGTCGACATAGAGGAGGAAAGCTGATGCTTACACTTAAAAACGTAAAGTGGAAGCCTGACGACGGCGACGAGGTGTTAAAGGGCATCGACCTTACGGTTGAGACCGGAAAGCTTACCGTCGTTACAGGACCTAACGGAGGAGGAAAGACTTCCCTTGCCAAGGTCATCTCCGGGCTGAGACAGGCAACCGGCGGACAGATACTGCTGGAGGGAAAAGATATAACCAACCTTGATATTACTGAAAGAGCCAACCTGGGCGTAAGCTATGCGTTCCAGCAGCCGGTGAGGTTTAAGGGACTTACGGTCAAGGATCTTCTCGATCTTGCGGCAGGCGGAACCATTCCCGACGAAGAGGTCTGCACCGTCATGAACAAGGTGGGACTCTGCACAAAGGATTACATAGACAGAGAAGTCAACGCCAGCCTGTCTGGCGGCGAGATAAAGAGGATTGAGATTGCAACGGTTCTCTGCAGGAAGGACAGCAGGCTGCTCATCTTTGACGAGCCTGAAGCCGGAATAGACCTGTGGAGCTTTGCGGGACTCATTGAAGCCTTTGAGGAACTTAAGAAGGAGAAGGATAAAGCCCTTCTCGTGATTTCCCACCAGGAGAGACTTCTTGAAATAGCCGACGAGATCGTCGTTATCGCGGACGGCAGAGTGAGAATTTCAGGCCCTGCGAAAGAGATACTTCCGGAGCTCATGCACGACGAGAAGTCGGGCGGCTGCCCTATAGGGAAGTTTGAAAAGGAGGCGATGTGATGGCTGAGATGAACAAAGTCACCGAGGAGCTTCTGAGAGCCGTTACGGACTGGGTCAGCGGAGATTTTGACGGAGCGGCGTATAACATCAGAGAAGACGGCGGCTGCGCCGGAAGACACTCCACGGAGAACATAAAAATCGAGCCGAAGGAAAATGGCGCGGGAATAGATATCTACATCGCGCCGGGAACGAAGAGCGAAAAGGTCTACATTCCGGCATGCGTAACTAAAAGCAACGTGAAGGACGTGGTGTATAACGACTTTCATGTCGGCGAGGGCGCGGACGTGAGAATCGTCGCCGGCTGCGGCGTTCACAGCGACGGAGAAGGGGAAGCCCTTCACAACGGCATACACAGATTTTTCCTCGAAAAGGGCGCCCACGTTCTCTACGAGGAAAAGCACATAGGAACGGGAGACGGCGCGGGCAAAAAGCGCATCGACCCTGTTACCCACGTGGAGCTTGCCGAAGATGCCTGCCTTGAGATGAACACCGTTCAGATAAGCGGAGTTGACAGCAGCATCAGAAAGACCAGCGGAAAGCTGGCGGACAGGGCGAGACTCGTAATCCACGAAAGCATAATGACGGACGGAGAGGAATACGCCGAGACTGATTTCGACGTGGAGATGAACGGCGAGGACAGCGCCGTAGACCTTATCTCAAGGTCCGTTGCGAGGGATAATTCCTATCAGACCTACCACTCCCGCATTGCGGGAAACAACCGCTGCACCGGACACTCCGAGTGCGACGCCATACTGGTGGGAAAGGGCAGAGTCAATGCGGCTCCCGAGCTTTACGCGGGACACCTTGACGCCTCCCTCATTCACGAGGCGGCTATCGGCAAGGTGGCGGGCGAACAGATAATGAAACTGAGAACTCTGGGACTTACTGAGGAAGAGGCTGAAAAGAAGATAATAGAGGGTTTCTTAAGAGGTTAGCGCGATTCATTTAAACAAAGAGAGTAGGAGAAAATAATGGAGAGAAGAACCGGTACAATATCCAGAGGTATAAGATGTCCCATTTTCAGAGAAGGGGACAACGTTGCAGATATAGTCGTAAAGAGCGTCCTTGAGGCCGCAGAGTGCGACGGCTTTGAAATAAGAGACAGAGACGTTATATGCGTGACCGAATCGGTAGTCGCAAGAGCTCAGGGAAACTACGCTCCCGTTTCCGCAATATCCAAGGACGTAAAGAAGAAGCTGGGCGGAAAGACCATAGGCGTAATATTCCCTATACTTTCCAGAAACAGATTCGCAATCTGTCTTAAGGGAATCGCAGGAGGAGCGGAGAAGGTGGTTCTCATGCTCAGCTATCCTTCCGACGAGGTGGGAAATGCGCTTGTTTCTTTAGACCAGCTCGACGAAAAGGAAATAAACCCTTATTCCGACGTTCTCACACTGGAAAAGTACAGAGAGCTCTTCGGCGAGAACCTTCACCCGTTCACCGGAATCGACTACGTGGCCTACTACAAGTCCCTCGTAGAGGAGGCAGGCGCGGAGTGCGAGATAATCTTCGCAAACAATCCGAGAGAAATTCTGAAATACGCTGACAGCGTTCTGACCTGCGACATTCACACCAGAGCGCGCACCAAGAGAATACTTAAGGCAGCAGGAGCAAAGGCGGTATGCGGTCTTGACGACATAATGAACGAATCCGTAGACGGAAGCGGATACAACAGCAGATACGGACTCTTAGGCTCCAACAAGGCGACGGAGGACACCATCAAGCTCTTCCCTGAAAACGGCGACCCTGTGGTTCACGAAATTCAGGAGAAGATACTGAAGGAGACGGGAAAGCACGTCGAGGTAATGATTTACGGCGACGGAGCGTTCAAGGATCCTGTGGGCAAAATATGGGAGCTTGCAGACCCTGTGGTGGGAGTTGCCGCAACGGAAGGCCTTGACGGAACGCCTAACGAGCTGAAGCTCAAGTATCTTGCGGACAACGACTTTAAGGATCTTTCCGGCGAGGCTTTAAGAGACGCCATTTCCGAGAAGATAAAGTCGAAGAAATCCGACCTTACGGGAGACATGGCTTCTCAGGGAACCACTCCGAGAAGACTTACCGACCTTATCGGTTCTCTCTGCGACCTTACAAGCGGCTCCGGAGACAAGGGAACGCCGGTGGTACTGGTTCAGGGATATTTCGATAACTATATTTCTTAATGAATTCAGGGGACAAAGAGCGCAGATCTTGAGCCCTTTGTCCCTCATAAAAACAGAATACGGGAGCAAAATGAATTACGAAGAAGCAAGAGTATATCTGGACGAAATCGCCGGATACGGAAGTGTACTTGGTCTCAGTAATATGAGGGAACTGGCTGAAAGACTGGGAAATCCTCAGAATCAGCTGAAATTCGTCCACATTGCCGGAACCAACGGCAAGGGCTCCGTACTGGCATACGTTTCGTCGGTGCTTACGGAAGCCGGTTACAGGGTGGGAAGATATATTTCACCCGTGGTTTCCTCCTACGAGGAGAAAATACAGGTAGACGGAATCCCCATAGATAAAGCCGACCTGGCAGAGCTTGTGACTCAGATTGCCCGGGCGGCCGATGCTCAGAAAAGAGAAAAAGCAGGGACGCCTACGGTTTTTGAAGTGGAAACGGTCCTTGCCTTTTTATATTTTAAAAAGAAAAACTGCGACGTCGTGGTGCTTGAGACGGGCCTGGGAGGAACGGACGACGCCACCAATATAATAGAGAATACCGACGTGTGCGTCATCACCCCGGTGAGCATGGATCACGCATCGGTTCTGGGAAGCACGCTGACAGAGATTGCGGAGAAGAAGGCCGGTATAATCAAACCCGGCGCAGAGGTTGTAACGGCGCCTCAGGACGAGCCGGTCATGAATGTCGTAAAAGAGAAATGTCTCCGGGAAAGCTGCCCTCTGACGGCCGTGGATACGGGCTCCATAGAGCGGATTTATGCGGGTCTTGACGGACAGAGGTTCAGGTACAGGGGAGAAGAGTTTGAAATATCCCTCGCAGGGACCTATCAGGTGGAAAACGCCTGCACGGCTATAGAAGTATTGAGGGTTTTGAGAGAACGGGGATACAAAATAAGCGATGAAGCGGTTTACAGCGGATTTGTAAACGCTAAATGGCAGTACAGATTTACAGTTATAAACCGTAATCCGGCGGTGATTCTGGATGGCGCTCACAATCCCGCAGGGGCGAAGGCTTTGGCGGAATCCGTAAAGCAGTACCTTGCAGGGAAGAAAGTCCGGTACGTTTTCGGAGTGTTCGCCGACAAGGACTACGGGAAGATAATAGAGCTGACTGCTCCTTTTGCGGAGGAGATTGTGTGCGTTGAGACTCCGGGAAACCCGAGAGCGCTTCCTGCAGAAAAGCTTGCGGAAGCGGTAAGAGAGGTAAACCCCCGGGCAGAGGCGGCAGACTCGATAGGCTCTGCCGTTCGCCGGGTCATGGATGCGTCGGGAGATGATGACGCGGTTGTTATCTTCGGCTCCCTGTCATTTTTAGGGGAGGCTGAAAGAGAGGTTGAAAGCTATGGACGAAAATAAGATTAAAGAAGGCGTGCGCCTCATTCTTGAGGGCGTAGGCGAGGACATAACGAGAGAGGGGCTCATTGAGACTCCGGACAGGATAGCCAGAATGTATCACGAGCTTGCCGCAGGATACGAGGACGATCCGGCAGTTCATCTTTCAAAGAGGTTTCACGCCGGAAGCAGCGACATGGTGGTGGAAAAGGACATAACCTTCTACTCATTCTGCGAGCATCACATGCTTCCCTTCTTCGGAAAAGCCGCCGTGGCATACGTTCCCGACGGCGAAGTGGTGGGCCTTTCAAAGATTGCGAGAACTGTGGAGGTCTACGCAAGGCGCTTTCAGCTGCAGGAAAGGCTCACGAGCCAGATTGCAGACGCTTTCATGAAGGAGCTGAAGCCTAAGGGCGTGATGGTTCTCATCGAGGCCGAGCACATGTGTATGAGCATGAGAGGGATAAAAAAGCCGGGCGCAAAGACCGTAACTTTGGTCACCCGGGGCGTATTTGAAGAGGACGAGAAGCTTCAGAACGATTTTTACCGTATGCTGGGAAGATAGGACTTTATGGAGAGAGTAAACAGAATTATAAAGGATCCGCTGTGGAAGGAAAAGATAGCGGAAATCAGAAGATTTGAGGCGAAGAGAAGGTTTTGCGGTCACGGCATTCCTCATCTCGTCGCCGTCGCAAGGATTGCGTACATCGAAAGCATGGAGCAGAGGGCGGACGTGGACCCTGAGATTCTGTACGCTGCGGCCCTGCTGCACGATATAGGCCGTGGCGAGGAGTACAGGAACGGCACGCCTCACGAGATTGCAGGGCAGGAGATAGCCCGTGAGATTGCGGAAAGAGCAGGCTTCACAAACCTCGAAACCGACGCCATAGTGTTCGCCATCGGAAAGCACAGGGACGAGTCCGTCCGGGACGAGGAGAGCATCGCAGGTCTTCTCTACCGTGCCGACAAAAAATCCAGGATATGCTGCCTTTGTCCCGTTGAAAAGGAGTGCGGCTGGAGCGACGAGAAGAAGAATATGAGTTTAACGGTATAGGGGGATTGGAATGAATTACATCAAAATCGGAAACAGGCGGTTCGACCTTGACGGAAGCTGCCGCATCATGGGAATTTTAAACGTTACGCTGGATTCATTCTCCGACGGGGGACGCTTTAACAGCGTGGAGGCGGCTGTTTTACGGGCCCGTGAAATGGTCGCCGAAGGAGCCGATATAATCGATGTGGGGGGAGAGTCCACAAGACCGGGCCACACGCGGATTTCCGACGAGGAGGAAATCGCAAGGGTGGTTCCTGTAATAGAGAAAATAAAGGAGGAGCTTGACGTTCCCGTTTCCGTGGACACGTACAAAAGCGACGTCGCCGAGGCTGCCGTAAAGGCCGGAGCTGATCTCATAAACGACATATGGGGATTCAGGTACGACGAAGGTCTTGCACGCATTACGGCCGAAGCGGGACTTCCATGCGTACTTATGGACAACAGAACGGAGCCGGTTGCAGGCGACATAATGGAAGCCATGAAGGCAACCCTCGCCGAGAGCGTAGAAATCGCGCGGCGCGCCGGAGTGGCCGACGAAAACATTATTCTGGATCCGGGTATCGGTTTCGGAAAGACTTACAAGCAGAATCTTACGGCCATAAACAGACTCGACGAGCTCTGCGGCATGGGATTTCCGGTGCTTCTTGCGGCGTCGAGGAAATCGGTTATAGGAAACACTTTGAATCTCCCGGCAGGAGAGAGAGTTGAAGGAACCGTTGCAACGTCGGTAATCGGAGTTATGAAAGGCGCAGCCTTTGTCAGAGTCCACGACGTAAAGGAAAACCTGCGCGCCGTGAAGATGGCGGAAGCGATTTTAAAAGAGAGGTCGTTATGAAAGAATACGATACGATAAAAATAGAAAACCTCCAGGTGTTCGCAAACCACGGGGTATTTCCCGAAGAGACGGCCCTGGGTCAGAAGTTCGTTCTGAGCCTTAAGCTCTACACGGATACCCGCAGAGCCGGAAAGTCCGACGAGCTTGCAGCTTCTATCGACTACGGCGACGTGTGCCTGCAGGCGACAAAATTCATGGAGGAGAATACCTACAGGCTCATAGAGGCCGCTGCGGAAAACCTGGCGGAAATGCTGCTTCGAGAGTACGAACTTCTCGCCGGCGTTACCGTTGAGCTGAAAAAGCCGTGGGCGCCCATCGGACTTCCCGTTGACTATGCGGCAGTTGAAATAACAAGGTTCTGGCGCCGGGCGTACATGGCCGTCGGTTCCAACATGGGCGACAAAAAAGCCTATCTCGACGGAGCGGTTAAATTCTTTAAAGAAAGCCCCCTCTGCAGAAATCTCAGATGTTCGTCCTACATTGAGACGGAGCCATACGGCGTGACGGATCAGGACGAGTTTTTAAACGCCTGCTTTACTGTGGAGACACTCATGAGTCCGGAAGAACTTCTGGATTTTTCCCATGAGGCTGAAAACGCCGCGGGCCGGGTGCGCACAAGGCACTGGGGGCCGCGGACTCTTGACGTCGATATAATCTTCTACGACGACGAGGTGATTTCCGGGGATAACCTCACCGTGCCACACCCCGACATGCAGAACCGGGACTTCGTCCTCGCGCCCCTTTCGGAAATCGCGCCGGGCAAAGTCCACCCCGTGCTGGGAAAGACCGTGAAGCAGCTGCTGGCGGAGCTTTCGGAGTAAGGAGATGAGAGGGATTTAACCTACCTTTTTGAATATAATTGACAAATGTAGGTTAAGAATGTAAAATACAAGCATCAGGTAGTACGGAGGGGATTTAAATGAGTATTCTGCTTGATGTGCTGAATGAGGAGTATGAACGCTCCTGCAGGATAATAGACAGCCTTAAGGCTGAAATCGATAGCCTCCCAAGAGGTTATATTTCCGTGAAAAGAATAAACGGAAAAGAGTACTGTTATATCCAGTACCGCGAAGGCGGGAAGGTAAAATCAAGATATATCAGGCCCGAACAGGTAGACGAAGTTAAGAAGCAGATTGCAAAGAGAAAATCGCTGGAAAAACAACTGAGAGAAAGAAAGCTGGACAGGGACAACTTAAAGAAGGTTTTGGGGTAAAATATATTGAGGCACATTGGAAATAGCGCTGAAAAACTTTTCTTGCATTTCCGCCTGTGAGGAGTATAATGTTAACGGAACTTAAAACTGGGGAGCCGGTGTAATCCGGCTGAGAGTAAGCGTGACCGCTTTGACCCGTGACCTGATTTGGGTAATGCCAACGTAGGGA
>DXHZ01000097.1 GCA_019113145.1 Candidatus Avanaerovorax faecigallinarum | reverse complement strand
GGTATTATATATATCACATATCGCTCCATTTTTCTCAAAAATGTAAAAAATACCCCATTTTAATGTAAAAAATAGACGCAGCTCTTATTTTTTCTAAGATACTGCGTCCCATATTTTACATGATTGTATTTCTAAACGAACAGCATAACTTTAACCTTGAACGTGTTATCATCATGCTCTATTCTCATTTCTCCATTATACTTTTCAACCACCCGTTTTACATTATGCAGTCCGATTCCGTGGCCGTCGCCTTCAGGCTTAGTGCTGTAAAATTTCCCATGCTTCTCATTTAAAATTCCATTATATGAGTTCTCTACCTCAACAATCATGTTTCCCCGTTCCGCCTCTATTTTCAGTCTTATAAATCTTCTCTCCCGGCACTCCATTACGGCTTTTACACTGTTATCCAAAAGGTTTCCAAGCAAAGCTACCATATCTCTGGAGTCCATATTGATTTTATCAGGGACTTTCATCTGTACCTCTACATCAGCACCTGCACTCTCAGCCTCTCCCAGCTTCATATTTATCAGCCCATCCAGTATAGTATTTCCCGTCGTTGATAACCTTTTTGATGTCATTTCCTCGCTTATGAGTCCATTGACATATTCTGAAATGGTTTTACAGTCTTCCTCTTCTGCCAGCTTCGATACAGCCATGAGATGATTTTTCATGTCGTGTCTTAAAGCTCTGATTCTTTTCTCTGACTCAGATATAATATCAGCCTGATTTTTATAAGCCTGATTTTCCTGTTCCATGAGACTGTATTCCAGTTCTCTTTCATAATCACGCTGCAACCTGTCTACCGCATATATCAAAAACATGTTCACGGCTACTATGCATATACCTCCTATGAGTGCTTTAACCTCATCCACGCACTCGTAGAGTATTACCACTGACATGAAGAGACTGGCAAGGGATATAACGGTTATTGAAATCCATTCTATAGGTTTTACACGGTCGAGCTGATCTCGCTTCAGATTCTTATTTAACACTACAGCAATAAAATACAGCACGATATTGGAAACCAGGATAATCGTGAGAGTTTCATGGCGCAGCCTGAAGTTCAGCACAAAATATGCAACCAGGTTCTCACATGCTACACACAAGACAAGAATAAGTACCATTACGCCGATTTTTCGCCTGATGCCGCCTTTGTAGGTGAATGATATGAGAAGATATCCCAACACGTTTGTCCCGAGAGTTATGAATGGCGATGCATGAAGAGCGAACACGGCCATGCTGTTAACCATGTAATACACGACGAAGCATGCCAGACGCCTAAGCTTATCCGTTCTGGAATAATCCCACGGAAAAAACGCCGTGAAAAACATGTTTACCACGAACATAGTGAATATATTGCCTAAAAGTCCTATCGCCGTTTCCAAGTCGCTCATCACCTGTTCCCCTTTGTCATAAGGTATTCTCTTACAGCCTTCCTTCGGGATTCGCTTATACTCAGCGTTTCTCCTGTGACCATCTCCACCTCGCCCGGATTCCACCTCCGTATGTAAAGGTCGTTTACCAGATACGACTTGTGTATTCGGACGAATCCCTCAGGCGCGTCTGTCTGTACATCGTCCAGCCTGTCATATGCATCGAATTTTCCTTCCCGGGTGTGAACTGTAAGTTTTCTTCCTCTGCTTTCAAAATACGCTATGTCTCCATATGAGACTCTGAGATGTTCTCCGCCGCTTCTGCATTCGTAGCATCTGTTCTCGGTCTCCACTGTCTTCAGAAGTACGTCGATATCACTTATCAGCTTCTTTTCGTCTACCGGCTTTACGAGAAAATCGAAAGGGTGTACCTGAAAAAGCTCCATTGCATATTCTGTCTTCGATGAAATGAAGATGATTCTGGTTCTCTGGTTGTTCATCCATTCTCTAAGGCTCTTCCCGACGCTGACGCCGCTGGTACTTCCCAGCTCTATATCCAGAAGTATAAGGTCGAAGTATGCGCCCTTTTCCATCACTTCGCAGAGCTTTTCTCCCGTCAGAAAAACGGCAGTGCTCACTTCACTGCCGGGATAATTCTTTTTTATGATTGCTTCCGTTGTGGTGCAGAACACCGCGTCGTCATCACAGACTGCAATACAAAACATCGCTTCTCTCCCTCAGAACTGTTATGTCATGCACATTATAACACATTCCGCTAATCTTTTGTCGTAACGGCGCCTTATTTTACCGCGTTAATCTGCTTTCCTTCAAGCCACGAGTACAGGTTCTCAAATACTATGTCCGCTCTCTGTTCCAGGGACTCTGCGGAAGCGAATCCGATGTGAGGAGTTACTATGGTGTTAGGGCAGTTTAAGAGGGGATGGGCCGTATCGAGGGGCGGCTCGTTTTCAAATACGTCGATGGCAGCGCCGGCGATTTCGCCCTTTGTCAGGGCATCAGCCAGAGCCTGCGAATCCACCACGCCTCCACGTGCCGTATTTATGACGATTCCAGTTTTCTTCATGAGAGAAAGCTGCTCCTTTCCAATGAGTCCCTTCGTTTCGTCAGTGAGCGGGCAGTGAAGAGACACTATATCCGACTCTTTCAGAAGCTCTTCCAGGGAAACCTGCCTGTCTATGGCCGCGTCCTTCACTTCGCTCCTGTTATACGCGATGGTTTTGCAGCCGAAAGCCTTTGCAAGGACGGCGACCCTCTTTCCTATAAGACCTGCTCCCACTATGCCGACGGTCTTTCCTGATAGGAGATTCCCCACCAGCCCGTCCTTAGTGCCGCCGTTTCTGCATCTTTCCTCTACCTTTTCCGTATTTCTGAGAAGCTGTATCATAAAGCTTATGCAGAGCTCTGCTACGGCTTCAGTTGCATATCCGGATGCGTTGCTCACGGCGATTCCCTTATCTCCCGCTGCTGCCATGGGAATATGATCTACACCGGTAAACGCTACGTCTATAAACTTCAGCTTTTCCGCATTCTTTACGGCGGACTCTGCCAGCGGCATGTTTGCCAGAATAACTGCGTCGGCGTCCCTGCACCGCTCGGCCTGTACCGCCGGGTCTGTATCCTTCTCATATCTTATGAACTCGTGACCCATGTCCGCCAGCTTATTAACGTGTCTTTCAAGCGCCGCCTCTGACACCCCGAGGCTTTCAAGCATTACTACTTTCATGTCATTCTCCTTTTTTTCTGTATTTATCCCCATTAGATTTTAACACACCGCGTTGAAGAAGAGTACAGATATCATCTGTTACATTTAAAAAACTCCCGAATAATAAACTCCGGGAGGTCGATACGTCGTATAAGATTGTATTTCGGCAGGTTAATGCTTGGAGAACCGAAAACAGCGAGAAAAACAAGGTCTGTTCGCCGCCAGTTCACATAATTAGAATTCCAGGCTCTCCGAATTCAAAAGGAAATACTTCATTCCCATAATGACAAAGCCCTCATCATTACGCCACGGTTTCTTAGTGCCATTTACAATGACAATCCTTTTGAAAGAATCCGGTATATTACGCAAAGAGTAAAATTCCTGAGTCTGCTTTTCTTCCGAAGTCATGTCATAAGCAACCTGAATATAGTATCTCTGGTTGCCCTGATTTGCCACAAAATCAACCTCCAGCTGCTTACGGACACGCTTACCTTCTTTATCCTTATCAAAAATCTCAACAACACCTACATCGACATTGTAGCCACGAATCAGCAGCTCATTGTAAACAATATTTTCCATAATATGTGTAGGCTCCTGCTGTCTGAAATTCAAACGCGCATTTCGCAATCCCAAATCAGTAAAGTAATATTTCAAATTCGCACCGATATACTTTCTGCCCTTAATATCATAGCGGCTGGCTTTAGAAATCAAAAATGCATCTGCCAAACAGTCAATATGACTGGAGATTGTTTTGTTCGTGTAAGACATCTGTCTTTCACTGGCAAAGGTTTTTGCAATCTTAGATGGGTTAGTTGGCGCTCCAATTGCAGAAGCAAGTACATCAACAAGAATACCAATCTCATCCACATTCTGAATCTTATTTCTTTCAATAACATCTTTCAAATATACATTTGCAAAGATATTTTTCAGATAGTCAGCTTTCTGTCGTTCACTGTGGAAACCTGCAATCTGCGGCAGTCCTCCGTAGGTCATGTAGTCATCCCATGCCTCATCATAATCGCCGTCATAGACAGAATAGAACTCCGCAAAGGAAAGAGGATAAATTCTAATTTCATCACCTCTACCACGGAACTCCGTTACAATGTCGCTGGATAGAAATTTTGAATTACTGCCGGTTACATATACATCAACATTACTTATGCGGAGCAGGCTATTCAGGACTTCCTCAAATCTCGGCATAAATTGCACTTCATCCAAAAGCAGATAATATCTGCCGTCGTCCTTCATAGCATCTTTGATGTACCTGAAACATATTTTTGGATCTCTTAATTCCTCGTTCTCGATACCATCCAAGGCAATCTCAATGATATGGTTCGCATCAACACCATTTTCCAGCAAATATCTTTTAAAGATGGTAAACAACAAAAATGATTTGCCACACCTGCGGATTCCAGTAATCACCTTGATCATGCCATTATCTTTTCGTTCAATCAGCTGCCGCAGGTAAGAATCTCTTTTAATCTCCATTGTACCACTCCTTGTTTTTATGTATCTGCACACTTTTTAGTAATGTTATTCTACTGCGTTATATCACTCTTTTCAATAGGTATTCCTATTATTTGTGTATCCGATTAACGCTTGGGTAACCGAAAATGGCGGAAATACGGGGATTCAGCTGGGATTTGTTGCAGATGCGTTACAAACCGCAAAAGACTGAATACGATCGAGGACACCTCTCTTATTATCCTCAAACACTTCAACACTTGCTATTTTATTGCAATATACTTCTGTTTACTACTGTTTGGCTTATCCGGAATAGTCATAGAAATCCGTCCCTGTGATAGTAGTACATTTAAATATTTCCTTACGCTTCTCTTATCCTTGTATCCAAGATAATCCGCAATTTCTAATACTGACTTTGGCTCACGACAAAATCCCAAGACCAAAACCATCTTATCCTCTTTATCTGGTACATTTTCATCACCGACTGGTTCATACACCTTTGTCTCTAACCGTTCAAAAGGAATCGTCACCGCAATACTGTTCTCTCTAAGTTCAATACAGTCTTCACCATAAAGTTCCGTTATTTTAGGTACACCACGTCCAGAACGCTCACTTATGTGAAGCTGAAGAAAAATATCCGACAGTTTCTGGTTGACCGGAACTGATTCTCCGGCAAAAAACCTTCAACTGTCTGCTTCGGCGGCAGATGCCCCCGTGACAATATTTCAATTCTGTCCCGGAATCCCGTAAACATCGGCGCATTTCCATCTATCCATAAATTATGAACAAATGCATTGATTACCGCCTCTCTATACGCCTCAGCATGGAACAGTGGCACTTCCTTACGTTCAACAATACGGTTTCTTTCATCTGCCTGTGGAATATTCAGTACTTCCCCATAACGAAGCACATCATCCAAAGAATACAACAAACAAGTATTCCCAAACTCCCTGACAGAATACATTGTTGTTGATTTTGACTCTCCCGAGAACAGGGAAAAACGAACCGGAATATGGCTATTGTCAGAAAGATACCAAAATACAAAAACCTCCCGGAACATCTGTCCTGGGAGGCCATGCAACGCCTTGCGGCGTCTGAATCGTATATTGTTGTATCCGATTAACGCTTGGAGAACTGGGAAGCTCTTCTTGCTTTCTTTAAGCCGTACTTCTTTCTTTCCTTCATTCTCGGGTCTCTGGTAAGGAATCCTGCAGCCTTGAGAGGCGCTCTGTAAGCTTCTCTGTCTGCCTGGCAGAGGGCTCTGGAAATTCCGTGTCTCAGTGCGCCGGCCTGTCCGGTGAATCCGCCGCCTCTTACGGTAGCGATTACGTCGAACTTGCCTTCGCAGCCTGCGATACCGAAAGGTCTCTTAACCTCTCTCTTAACGATTTCCATACCTGCTCCGAAGTACTCGTCGAGATCCTTCTTATTTACAGTGATCTTTCCTGTTCCAGGGACGAGTCTAACTCTGGCTACGGAAGACTTTCTTCTTCCTGTTCCCTGATACTGCATCTTTGCCATTGTCTATATCCTCCCTTCCCTAAAACTCTAAAGTCTCCGGCTTCTGAGCGGCATGCGCATGCTCAGGACCTGCATAAACCTTTAACTTCTTGAACATCTGTCTTCCGAGTTTTCCGTTCGGGAGCATGCCCTTAACGGCATGTCTGATGATTTCCTCCGGCTTCTTAGCCTGCAGCTTGTCGAAGGTAACCTCTCTGAGTCCGCCAGGATATCCTGTGTGTCTCTTATATACCTTCTCTTTTCTCTTCTTACCGGTAACCTCTACCTTTTCGGCGTTGATTACGATAACATAGTCGCCGCAGTCAACGTGTGGAGTGTAGATAGGCTTGTTCTTGCCTCTGAGAACGGAAGCAACTTCGGAAGCAAGTCTTCCGAGAGTCTTTCCCTCAGCGTCTACCACGTACCACTTGCGCTCAACTTCTGCCGGCTTAGCGATAAATGATTTCATTTTCTCTTTCCTTTCTACCTACTGGGATCGGCGAAACGTCAATCTTTTTCGGTCCTGCCTACTGAAATCCGCGGAACAAAGTCTGCCCGGATTCTTTTCGGCATAACTAAATCTGATATTTAGCTTGCAGGTGCCGGACGGCTTTCCATCCTGCCTGCGTGCATGTGCGCGCGCCAAAATGCGCAGTGCGTGAATATTATATATGAAAATCCCGGTGAATGCAAGAAAAACTATGAAATTTCAACGGGTTTTTCGATACTTTTTACCGGTTTTCCGAAATTCCCTTAAGCCTCGGCAGAGCTTCGAGAACACAGAGTATCAATACGCCGATCACAACTCCCGAAATATTCAGCGTATCGAAGCTGAGGGCGTCTCTTCCCGTTCCCAGAGTGGTCGGTCCGTAGGCTATGGCCACAAATGAGCCAATCAGAAGTCCTATGATGAGGTACACCACCTGAGTTCTGAAGTGCCTGAACGCAGCCCTTATGATTCTTACGGCTCCCGCCATGCCTATGACGATGCCGCATGCCACGCAGGCTATGCCCGGAAGAACCGCCAGGTTACCTCTGGAAAGCTCCCTGAGTCCGGTGATTACCGGAAGGTACACGCCCATTATTAAAAGTATGGTGGAGCCTGAAATTCCCGGAAGAACCATGGCTGTTATCGCCACCGCCCCCGAAATCACCAGATATATCATTAGGGAAGGTGTGGTCTCCATAAGATCCACCTGTCCGGCGTGCACATTTTGTCCCCTGAAAAGGGTCAGGGCTATCACCACCGCAGCGCCAAGAACGGTCCAGAGAAGGTTGACGTACCTTCCCCTGAGCCATTCCTTTTCCGATTTTATTATGAAGGGGATTGCCGCGGCCGTAAGGCCGATGAACACGGAGCTCATCATGTATATGTTCTTCTCAAAGAGCGCGGAAAGGGCGATGACCGAAAGCCCCATTCCTATGACCCAACCCACGCCCAGATTGCACAGATAGAGAAAGGACTCCTTTTTTATTCCGACCCCGTCCGCAGAAAGAAGAGTTCTGATGGCGTTTATGAATTTCTCGTAAAAGCCCAGCACGTATGCCACAGTGCCTCCGGAAACTCCCGGAACGCTGTCGGCAAGAGCCATGCAGAAACCGTGAACAGCATTTAAAAACATTATCTTCTCCCGCCTTTGGCGCTGAGCCTTTCCCCTGCGCCCATTTTGTAAAAACGTTTGACAATATATACCGCCAGCGCTCCCACTGCGATTCCGAGAACTATGCCTCCCAGTACGTCCGTAGGAAAGTGAACGTAAAGGTAAAGTCTCGAAAATGCTATGAGCGCGCCTAAGATGCATGCCGGAATCCAGAGCTTTGTACCCGAAAAAAACAGAGCCGAAGCCGCAGCAAAGGACGCCGCCGAGTGACCCGACGGAAACGAGTAGTCGCGGGGCTTTGCCATGAGAAGCTGAACCGCCTCGTTTATCTCATAGGGCCTCGTCCTGGCCACCAGAGGCTTTACCATCATATTGCACGTGAGCAGATCTAAAATCAGAGCCAGCGCCACGGCAAATCCCACAGGCCTCGTCTTCGGAATTACGAGAAGCACCGCCGCCAGCGCTATCCATACCGCTCCCGCATTTCCCAGCGTCGTGATAAAAATCATAATCCTGTCCATCGTGCCCGAATGAAGGTTCTGAAGCCAGTCAAGTATTGCAAATTCTATTGGCATTTTTTCTCCTGTCTTACTTCACTATATCGTATCCGCACCCCGGGAAATTGAGGTCGAACCTGCATATGCCCTTGTACTCGCAGTACTGGCACAGGGTGACCTTTTTCGACATTTTCGGACGTATGTCTATTCTGCCCTCAAGAAGATCTGCGCAGAGGTTGTTCACCGTTCTCATGACCTGATTTCTCAGCTCGTCGAACTCCTCTTCGCTTATGAGAAACTTCGCTCCCGCACCGGTAGATGCAGTCGACGCAATCTCTCCGTCCTTCTTTCTCTTCAGCGGAACAACATCCGATGCCTCTGTGAAATCTCCCGCAATCCCGTCTATTACAGCAGGGTCGTTGACCATGAGTCCGTTCATTCTGAAATGCTTTCTTATCTTATCCGCCAGCTTTTCTGCGCCGTCCTCGCCTTCCATGACTTCCCTGCTTTCCCTCGGGTCGTCTATTCTGAAATAGAACACTCCGGCAGGTCTTCTGTCCTTTCCTTCCCGGTCTCCCGCCGCCTCAAGGTACAGCATGAGCTGAAGCCTGTATCCCGCTGCGGCTTCGTCTATATCGAAGACTTCCTTTCCCGTCTTATAGTCTATTATCTTGACTCTGTCGTCCGGCAGAATGTCCACTCTGTCGATTTTTCCTTCTATGACTACGGTTCCTGCCGCGCAGTCCACGCGGATCTCCGGAAGCTTTCTTCCCGTTCCGAAAGCTTCCTCGTACATGCTTTCCTTTATCTTTCCCGCTCGCACCTGTTCCACGAGAATCCAGCATACGAGGGCGCAGGCGTCGATCACTCTGCCCGTCTTGTACTTCTCCTCTCCGGAAAAGTCGAAGACTCCCTCTCTGTAGGTTGCGGCGGATTTTCTGACTACGGCCTCCACCATGGCTCTGCACCGGTCTCTCGTCACGGTCTGCCACATGTTCTGCTCCGTCAGCGTCCTCGACACCTCCATTATGCACCCGTGGTAAAGGTCTCCTATCTCTCTTCCGGCCGTCTCAAATATGCGTCTCTCCTTCGGTCTCAGTCCGTATGCGACAAAGTGTGAAAACGGGCATCTTCCGAACCGCTCTATTCTGGACGGGCTCAGTGAAAGAGGTTTTCCGCCCTGTCCTTCGGCCTTCGAGAAGAGGCTTTCCGCCCGCTCTTTTCCGAGAGGCTGCTGCCTGTTTGTAAATGACAGGCCTTCTTTAATGAGCTCCATATCTTCAGGAGAGTTTTCCGCAAGCCAGCTTCTCACGTCGGACCAGATTGGATTTATCTTCTCGCCCTTTTTCGCCTTCTGAAGCTCCTCGGTGAAGTGTTTCAGCGTGTTTACCCTGCCCCCTATGACGTCCGGACTGCCTTCTCTGTTTATGACGTCAGGCAGAATTTCCGCGTCGGGGAACATTCTCGTTATATTTCCAATAAGCTCGGAAGGCTTTATCTCCTTTCCCTCTTCATCCGCCTCCGAATAGCTTATATATAAGTGTTTTTCAGGCTTTGAAAGATTTCTGTATATCGCCAGAGTCTCCTCCATAGTCCTTACCGCATCGGTTTTACAGAGGTCCTTTCCCTCCCCGGAAAAGTACTCAAGCTCCTCCGGGCTGAAGAGTCCGTCTGCCGGCGGCGCCATAGGTATAAGTCCCTCGTTTGCTCCCGTTATGAGGAGGGCCTTTATTTCGCCCATTCGGGTACGCTGCATAGTACCTATGAGAACGTCGTCCGCCGAGGTCGGCAGAACGCCTATCTCCATATTGGAAAGTCCCGCCGTTAGAATCTCCAGAGTCTTTTCTCCGTCAAAAGGTTCGTCTCCCATGAGCTCCGCCATCTGGTCAAAAGCCGCCATCAGCATTGACCAGCTCTGGGCCGTCTCCGCAGCCAGGTCGAAAAGTCCTTCGCCGCTTTGAAGCTCAGCGATTTCTTTAAGTCTTTCGCCCGCTCCTCCTTCCGAGAGAAGGCCGTAGCAGCCTGCGAGAAAATCCCTCACGGTTTTCGAGGATTTAAACAGTTCCTCCATGGCAATAGCCGGAGCCACAGCTCTTTCCCTGAGAGAATTTATCATCTCAAGTCCGTCGTCGCCGTATTCCGTCTGCCCCTTCACGAAAGGCTTCTTCCACATGTTCCCGCGGATTCTGTACTTTATGGCGTAGTTTTCTATCTCCTCGATTTCATCGTCGGTAAGGTCGCTCAGTCCCGACTTATGGACTGCGATAAGGTCTGCCGCTCTGAACCTGCCGTTTACGGTATTCATGAGAGCCGTCACGTATGTGGCAAGAGGAGATGACAGTATACTCCTCTTCTCGTCGTCAAAGACGTCAATTCCGTACTCTCTGAAAACCCGCCCGAGTATGGACCTGCGCTTTCCGCCGTCGCCGCATATTACGGCGATGTCTCTGTACCTGAGTCCTTCTTCCCTTATGAGCTTAAGGATAAATGCTGCCGCCGACTCGGCCTCGTTATAAAGGTTGGCGCACCTTACGACTGTAAGCCCTTCTGGATCCGCTCCCGTTTCCGGCGCTATGGAGTAAAGGGATCTTTCTATGGCCTTCATGGCCGGAGCCTTTGGTTTGTCAGCTTTATCGTCTATTTCCGATAGACGATACTCTATTCCCCTCTCAGATGCCGTCTCCTGAAGCCTCTTTATAACGATTTTGCTCAGGGCAAAGAGTTCATCGTATTCCGGGCTGTAGTCGCAGGTGAGAACCACGTTGACGTCCCTGCCGTTTTCCATCAGCGCTCCTATTACGGAAAGGTTCCTCGGAGTAAAGCTGTCAAAGCCGTAAATCCAGAACGCCGTGTTCTTAACCTCGTCGGACTCGGCCGCCGCCTTTGCGTAAAGGGAAAGTCTGTCCTCGGAATCGGTGTACTTCCCGTCTATGGCCTTTTCGTATTCCCCGAATATGAGGGAAAGGTCCTTGATCTTGTCCCTTAATATATCGCTCTTTGACGATTCGTCATCGCCCATGGCCTTAAGCTCCTCCGGAGTAACGCCGTACTGCTTCATCTCCGATATGAAGTCGGAAAGCATCGATATAAAGGACTCTCTGTCCTTCATGGCTCTGAACACGGTCAGCTCCTCGTCCTTTTCGGAAACGATACGGGAAAGGAGCATGTACCTGCCGTACCGGTCGATGAAGGTAAACCTGTCCAGCCCCGTCTTTTTCAGAAGCCGCTGACCCAGCCTTGAAAGGCTCAGTACCTCCACATCCATGAGAACTTCGCCCTTCATATACCTGAACGCCTGTCTTTCCGCCTCAAGGGTATACTGATCCGGAACGATTACCATGGCAAGGCCGCCGTCCTTTTCAATGGACTCATATATGAACTTTTCCCTGTCCGAGTTTTCTCGTCCGTACCATATCTTAAGCATGGCCTTCCTCCGGCATCTTACAGACTATGCCTCTTTCACTATATCCAGTATGTCGTCCGCCTCTTCGAGATAGTATTCGGGCCCTTCCGGACCGTTTCTCTCCTCGTCGCTTACGGCGACGGCCCAGCTTACCAGGGCCGCCTTTACCCCTGCGTTATGGGCGCACCTTATATCGAACATGCTGTCGCCCACCATCACGGCTTCCTCCGGCTCTATTTCAAGCTTTTCCAGAGCCTTCAGAACCGGCTCGGGATTAGGCTTATGCATATCCGTATCCTCGCAGCTTACCAGAGTATCCACCAGATGCTCTATTCCGAAGGCTTCCATTCCCTCGCAGGTGGTGTTTCTCATTCTCGACGTCACCACGGCTATGCGGTATCCTTCCGCTTTCAGCTTTTCCATGGATTCCTTCACTCCGGGAAAAATCTCTATCATATCGCTGAAGTGCTGAACCTGATAGCCTCTGTATATTTTGATGGACTCGTCAACGTCAAAGTCCGGAAATACCTTGGCCATGGTAACGGCAAGAGGCTCCCCGAAGCTCTTTACGATTTCCGCCTCGTCTCCCGGCGCGCCGTTTCTGGCCATGTACGTATGCTGCCAGGAATTTATGATTACCTGATTGGTGTTGGCTATGGTTCCGTCAAAATCAAATATAACAGTATCTATCGCCATTTCTCCTCCTAAAGCTTCATGGTCAGGGAAACCTTCTGCTTATCCCTGTCTATTCCCAGTATTTTGACCTTTACGGTGTCCCCTACGGCAACTACGTCCATAGGGTGCTTTACGTATTTGTGAGAAAGCTGAGACACGTGAACGAGACCGTCATTTTTAACTCCTATGTCCACAAAGGCGCCGAAATCCACCACGTTTCTCACCGTTCCCGTAAGCTCCATACCCTCTTCAAGGTCATCGAACGAGCGCACGTCGTTTCTGAATACTACAGGCGGCGCATCCTCACGAGGGTCTCTTGCAGGCTTCTTAAGCTCATCGACTATGTCCTTCACCGTCATGTCGCCTGCGCCTATGTCGGCAGCCATGGCTTTGATGCTTTCCGCAGGCTTTTTTGCCGGATAGGCTTTGCGGATTCTCTCTTCGATATCGGAAACTCCGCCCTTTGCAAGATCCTCTGCGGTGATTCCCGCCTTTTCCATTATCTTCTCAGCTACCGCATATGATTCGGGATGAACCGACGTAGCATCGAGAGGGTTCTTCCCTCCGGAAATTCTCAGGAATCCGGCGCACTGGCCGAATGCCTTCTCGCCCAGCTTGGGAACCTTGAGAAGCTCCTTTCTGCTCTCGAACCTGCCGTGCTCCTCCCTGTATGCCACTATGTTCTTCGCCACTGCGGCGTTGATTCCTGCTATATACGAAAGAAGGGACGGCGACGCGGTGTTTAAGTCCACGCCCACTCTGTTCACGCAGTTTTCCACCACTCCCGTAAGAGCCGCGTCCAGCTGCTTCTGGTTCATGTCGTGCTGATACTGACCTACTCCTATGTGCTTAGGGTCGATTTTAACAAGCTCGGCAAGAGGGTCCTGAAGCCTTCTTCCCAGCGACATCGCCCCTCTGGTGGTAACGTCAAGGTCGGGATATTCCTCCGACGCAAGCTTTGACGCGGAGTACACCGACGCTCCCGCCTCGTTTACTATGGTGTACTTAATGCTGTCGTAGCCGTTTTTCTTCAGAAACTCCGCCACGACTTCTTCCGTCTCTCTGGAAGCCGTGCCGTTTCCTATAACTATTATGTCTATGCCGTATTTATCGATTATCTTCTTTAGAACCCTTTCCGTTCCCGCCACGTCGTTTTTCGGCTGGGTCGGATATATGGTGGTGTATGCCAGCAGCTTTCCCGTGGCGGAAAGCACGGCAACCTTGCACCCTGTCCTGTAGCCCGGGTCTATGCTTATTACCTTCTTTTCCCTTACAGGCGGCGCCATGAGAAGCTTTTCCGTATTCTTCGCAAAGACTTTAATCGCCTCGGCTTCGGCTTTTTCCGTAAGCTGATTTCGCATTTCCCTCTCGGCGGACGGAGCGATGAGCCTCTTATATGCGTCTTCCGCGGTCTCCTCCAGCACCTCCTCAAAAGGCGCGTTCTTTCTTATGTACCGCTTCTCCAGAATAGGAAGAATCCTCTCCTCGTCAACGTCCACGTGAACCTTCAGTTTCTTTTCCTTTTCGCCTCTGTTTATGGCCAGAACTCTGTGGTTGGGAATCTTGGAAAGGGGCTCGCTGCTTCCGTAGTACATATCATACACCGTCTTTTCCTCAGGGTCCGCCGCTTCCGTGGCTATTTTGCCCAGAGTGAAGGTCTTATCCCTTACGGCGCTCACTATGTCGGCATCTTCCGACATCATTTCGGCGATAATGTCGCAGGCTCCCTGAACGGCGTCCTCCGGTGTGTTCACTTCCTTTTCAGGATTTACAAAAGACTTTGCAGCCTCCAGCAACTCCGGTGCGTTTTTGCTCTGAGCGAGAATCACCGACGCCAGAGGCTCAAGTCCTCTTTCCTTCGCCTTTGACGCGCGTGTAGCCTTCTTCTGCCTGAACGGCTTATAGAGATCCTCCACCCTCTGAAGAACCTCGGCGCTTTCGATTTTTTCCTTAAGCTCATCGGTAAGCTTGCCCTGCTCTTCTATGAGGCGGATTACCTCTTCCTTTCTCTCCTCCAGACCTCTTAAGTACTTCAGCCTTTCATCGAGGTCGCGGAGAACCACGTCGGTAAGACCTCCCGTGACTTCCTTTCTGTACCTTGCAATGAAAGGAATGGTGTTTCCCTCGTCTATGAGCTTTATAGTATTTTCGGCCTGCTCCCTGCGCAGACCGAATTCAGATGACAGTTTTCCTATTATATCCATATTACTTCGCCTTTAATTTCTCGTTTATGAAATAGTCAAGATCTCCGTCCATGACGGCGTTTACGTTGCCCACCTCGGCTCCGGTCCGGTGATCCTTTACCATGGTATAAGGCTGGAACACGTAGGATCTTATCTGAGAGCCCCATGTGATAAGGGAAAAGTCCCCCTTGAGCTCCTCTATGTTTTCCTTATGCTCCTTCTCCTTAAGCTCGGCCAGCTTGCCCGCCAGGATCTTCATGGCGACTTCCCTGTTCTGGTGCTGGCTCCGCTCGTTCTGGCAGGTGACCACTATATTGGTCGGTATGTGGGTTATCCTTATGGCAGAGTCGGTGGTGTTTACGTGCTGACCTCCCGCGCCGCTGCTCCTGAATGTGTCGACTCTCAGATCCTCCGGGTTTATCTCCACGGTAAAATCATCGTCCATCTCCGGAATCACTTCCACGGCGGCAAAGGACGTCTGCCTCTTTCCCGCAGCGTTAAACGGGGATATTCTCACCAGCCTGTGGACTCCGTTCTCGTTCTTGAGGTATCCGTAGGCGTTTTCTCCGTCAATCATAAGGGTGGCGCTCTTTATTCCCGCCTCCGGATCTCTCTGAAGGTCGGCAATGGTAACCTTGTAGCCCTTCTTTTCGGACCACCTGGTGTACATGCGCATGAGCATCTCTGCCCAGTC
Source organism: Candidatus Avanaerovorax faecigallinarum (assembly GCA_019113145.1). Lineage (GTDB taxonomy): Bacteria > Bacillota > Clostridia > Peptostreptococcales > Anaerovoracaceae > Avanaerovorax > Avanaerovorax faecigallinarum. Next base: position 6,355 of record DXHZ01000097.1, on the reverse strand, counting down.
CATGGCGTCTATGCCGCCGGTTCCCGCGTGAATGGATAAAATTGCGCTGTTATGGTCGTACTTTCCGTTAAGGAGCGTGGTGATCCTCAGCTCCTCCAGATCCTCCGACAGCTTCTCAAAGCCTTTTATTATGGAGTCGGCCTCGCTTTCGTCGCCCAGCTCCTCGGCAATGGCGATAAGCTCCTCCGTATCGGCAAGGCCCTTCTCTATCCTCTCGTAGTCCTCCACCGGCTTTTCCAGCGTCTTCTTTTTCTTCAGAAGAGCCTGGGCTCCGTCGGGATCGTCCCAGAAACCCTCCTGCCGGCTCTTCCTGTCTATTTCATCTATCTGTTCCCTGAGTCCCGCAAGGTCAAAGGGACTCACCTACCTCTTCAAGCTTCTGCTTCTTCTCAGGCAGCTCCGCCTTTATCGGTTCAAGCTTAAGCATTTATTCACTCTCCTTCGGCTGCTCCTTTTCCGGAGCGCGGTTTAAAACCTCGTTAAGATATTTATCGGCCTTTCGCTTTGCGAAGAGTGTGTTTCCGTTCTCGGAGACGTATTTAAAACACTCTTTCGCTTCGCTCAGGTGTCCGAGACCTACGTTGCACTCTCCTTCCCAGAGCCTGTAGAGCATTTCCTCGTACCTGCTTTCAGGCTTTACGGTCTTTGCGGATTCAAGTCCCGCTTCATAATCCTCGCATGCCATGGCCCTGATGAAATCAAACTTGTTTCTCCACTTCGCCGTTTTCCTTTTAAAAGGCGACGCGTCGAGAATCTCCTTTATCTCATTGTAGGCTCTGTAAAAAGCGTCACTGTCCCTGCGCTCCGCTGCGGCCATCATCTTCGTCTCGCTGACAGTTCTGCGGTTAAGGCCCTTGTGGGTGTTCATAAATTCCTCGGCGGCCTTGAACTTTCCGCACGCCTGATATCCAAGGAGGCAGTATGTCTCATAACTCCTTCTGAGAGCCTGCTCCAGATTTCTCTCGTAGTCCGGCTTAGGCTTGTTCATTCCACAGTCTGCAAAGACGAGGAACGTCTCCGCATCGCAGTCCTCCGTAAGTATGTGTTCGAATCTGGACGCCACCTTCTTGAACTGTCTGCTTCCTATCAGCCATGCTATGATTACAGAGGCCAGCATTATGAGCAGCACGTCGCCGAAACCCATCCAGCTTTCCTCGCCCTGGTGGTGGCTTATAGGATTTCCGAATATAAGGCTCAGTATAAGTGTGATTACAGCGACGCATACGAGGAAATACACGTAAATCAGATATTTCACCGTCTTAACCGTGTTGTAATCCTTCTCTATTATTTCTGCTATTTTGTCGTAATCCTGCATTTTTCCTTCCTCTCGGTACGGCAAAACTATGCCTCTCTGTTGAGATCCTTGTTCATGCAGCAGTTTTTATACTTCTTGCCGCTTCCGCACGGACAAGGGTCGTTTCTTCCTACTTTAGGGCCTTCGCGCCTTACGGTCTCCTGCTTATGCACTCTGTTCGCCTTAGGCGCAGCTTTCGGCATGGCTCCGCCCTGAGCTCCTGCCCCGGCCTGTCCTGAAGCCGCTGCTTCATCGGTGTATTCCGACTTGCGGGCTTCTCCTCCTGTGGTTACAGCTCTTCTCCTGGTGTCAGTCCTGAGGGTCACGTTGTAGCAGAACCTTACCGTATTTTCCTGAATCTCTCCTATAAGCTGCTCGAACATATCGAAGCCTTCCTTGGCATACGCAGCCACCGGATCCTGCTGTCCAAACGATCTGAGTCCTATTCCGGTCCTCAGCTGATCCATGGCGTCGATGTGATCCATCCACAGATTGTCCACAACTCTTAAGAGTACCATGCGCTCTATGTCACGCATTTTGTCTGCGCCGATTTCCTCTTCCTTTTCCTCGTAGAGCTTCTCAAACTCGGCAAAGATCTCGTCTCTTAAGGATTCCTCGGTCATGGCGTTAAGCTCATCTTTAGTGTATGAGGTCCTGCCCAGATACTGAACAGTAATCTTTCTCAGGTTTTTATTTAGAGTTACGAAATCCCATTCCTCAGGGAATTTAGATTCTACTGTAATCGGCTCGATGATGGCTCCGACTATAGTATGCATCATGCCCATGATATAGTCTCTCAGGTCTTCTCCGAAGAGAACCCTGCGACGCTCGTCGTAGATTATCTCCCTCTGCTTGTTCATTACGTTGTCGTACTGGAGAACGTATTTTCTGATGCTGAAGTTCTTGCCTTCAACCTTCTTCTGTGCGTTCTCAATGGCCTTTGTCAGCATTCCCGCTTCAATGGCCTCATCATCGGCAACGCCCATCTTTTCGACGATGGCCTGCATTCTCTCTCCGCCGAAGAGCCTTAAAAGTTCATCTTCAAGGGAAATGAAGAACTGGGTTTTACCCGGGTCCCCCTGACGTCCGGAACGTCCTCTCAGCTGATTATCTATACGTCTGGATTCGTGGCGTTCGCTTCCTATAATGCACAGTCCACCCAGCTCCACGACTTTGTCCTGCTCTTCTTTTCTCTCGACCTTGAAACGCTCGTGGAGTTCTCTGAACATCTCTCTTGCGGCGTTAAGCTCCGGATCGTCCGTCTTTACAAAGCCTGTAGCGAAGGAAATCTGCTCGTCCGTATACTCCAGCTTCTTCATTTCCTTTCTGGCCTCGAACTCCGGATTTCCGCCCAGAATGATGTCGGTACCACGGCCCGCCATATTGGTGGCTATGGTAACCATTCCGAGACGACCGGCCTCTGCGACGATTTCGGCCTCCCTTTCGTGCTGCTTGGCATTGAGCACGTTATGCTTTACCCCGCGTCTTTTCAGCATTCCGCTGATAAGCTCGGACTTCTCTATTGATATGGTACCTACCAGCACAGGCTGTCCGGTCTCGTGAATTTCACAAACCCTGTCGACCAGCGCCTTGAACTTTCCGTTTTCCGTCTTATATACGGAATCCGGCAGGTCCACTCTCTGAATCGGTCTGTTGGTCGGGATCACTATAACGTCCATGTTGTAGATGTCCCTGAACTCGTCCTCCTCGGTCTTAGCCGTACCTGTCATACCGGAAAGCTTTCCGTACATTCTGAAGTAGTTCTGAAGGGTTATGGTTGCAAGAGTCCTGGACTCGGATCTTACGTTGACTCTTTCCTTTGCCTCTATGGCCTGATGAAGTCCGTTGCTGAAACGTCTTCCGAACATGAGACGGCCGGTAAATTCGTCGACGATTATGATTTCTCCGTCCTTGACTATGTAGTCCACGTCGCGCACCATGATGGCTCTCGCCTTGAGAGCCTGAAGTACGTGGTGGTTTATCTCCATGTTTTCAGGGTCGCCGAAGTTTTCGATGCCGAAGAACTTCTCAGCCTTTGCTACGCCTTCGTCGGTCAGGGAAACCTGCTTGTCCTTTTCCTCCACGGTGTAGTCGTCTTCCTTCCTCAGTCCGGAGACGAACTGGTCCGCAATTCTGTAAAGGTCCGTGGACTTGTCTCCTCTGCCGGAAATGATGAGAGGCGTTCTGGCCTCGTCGATGAGAATGGAGTCAACCTCGTCGATGATGGCGTAGTTAAGCTCTCTCTGCATAAGCTCTTCTTTGTAGATTACCATGTTGTCTCTCAGGTAATCGAAGCCGAACTCGTTGTTGGTTCCGTACGTGATATCGGCTCTGTATGCGGCCTTTCTCTTTTCTCCGGTAACGTCATGAACGACGCATCCAACGGTAAGTCCGAGGAATGTGTAGAGCTTGCCCATCCATTCGGCGTCACGCTTTGCCAGATAGTCGTTTACGGTGATTACGTGTACGCCTTTTCCTTCAAGAGCGTTAAGGTACGCTGCTAAAGTTGCGACGAGAGTCTTACCTTCACCTGTCTTCATCTCCGCTATGCATCCCTGATGAAGAACCACGCCGCCTATGAGCTGAACTCTGAAGTGCTTCATGCCTAAAGCTCTGGATGCGCCTTCGCGGCATACCGCAAATGCTTCAGGCAGTATGTCGTCGAGAGTTTCTCCCTCTGAAATTCTCTTTTTAAATTCCTCCGTTTTTCCTCTCAGCTCATCGTCGGACAAAGCCTGCATGGATTCGTCGAGTTTCTCCACTTCATCCACGATTCTGTTTATTTTCTTTAACTCCCTGGCATTTAAATCGCCAAAGATTTTTTCCATCAGACCCATGCTATTTCCCTTTCTGATTTACCCTTTCCTGTTTACTTCCTTTTTTAGGTTCCTCCTGAGGCGCATCTATGACCCTCAGGTTTATTTCCGTCGCCTTGCGCTCATCGGCCTTTGTCACCCTGCCGCGGAAGATCCTGTCCCCGAGCCTGTACTCAAATACGTCTCCCACCTTCGGCAGCCTGTCAAGCTGAAGTACTGCCCAGCCGTTGACCGTAGTCGCGTCTATATCGTCCTCTTCGTCAAAGTAGTCAAGGAGCTTGTCGATGTTGGCCGCAGCCCTCACGCGATAGCTTCCGTCCTGAAGAGGTATGATGTCCTGATTTAAAATGACAACGTCTCCGTCGTCGTATATTTCGCCGACCAGCTCTTCCACGATGTCCTCTACCGTGACTATGCCGGCCGTTCCGCCGTATTCGTCCACTATGACAGCCATACGGCACTTTGTGTTCTGAAGCCGACTGAGAATGTCCGCCGCCTTCATAGAGCCCGCAACGTAGATTACAGGCTTTATGTAGTCGGCAATGCTTCTGTCTCTGCCTTCCACGTAGTTGTGAAAGTCCTTGTATGTAAGTATTCCCAGAATGTTGTCCAGGTCGTCGTCGTGTACCGGAAGTCTGGAATATCCGGTGCTTATGAATGTCTCCGCAATCTCCTCGTGAGGAGTATCGAGGGATATGGCTTCCATATCCACTCTCGGTGTAAGCACATCCCACGCATCGAGAGAACTGAAGGTGATGGCGTTTTCTATGAGCCTTGCCTGGTCGCTGCTGATTCCGCCGCCTGCCTCAGATTCCTCCACTATGGTGAGCAGCTCGTCCTCCGTGATACCGTCGCCGTTTCCGGCTCCGAAAATCTTCGACAGAAGCTTCTTCCACTGGCCGAACAGCCAGTTTACCGGCGTCAGTATTATTCTGATGAAGTTTATTATCGGCGCTGAGAAAAGCGCAAAGCCCTCTGCGTGTTCCTTGGCTACGCTCTTAGGAGATATTTCCCCGAAGATGAGTACGAGTATGGTCGTTACAACCGTGGAAATCGACGCTCCGTAGGAACCGAAGAGTTCCACGAACAGCACTGTTGCTATAGCCGTATTGGCTATGTTTACAAGGTTGTTTCCGATTAGGATGGTGGAAAGGAGACTGTCGTAATTCCTCTCCAGTTCGAGAACCTTCCCGGCTCTCTCGTCTCCATCGTCCGCCTTGTTCTTCATTCTGATTCTGTTTAAAGATGTGAACGCCGTCTCCGTAGCAGAAAAGTACGCCGAAAAAACGAGCAGTATTATTATAGCTATCAAAGACGGCAGAATATTATATCCTTCCATTCGGGTGAATATGCCTCCCTTTTCACTTGCATTTTTTAAAGTTTACATACCAGATAATTCTACCATAAAAAGGTACAAAAATAAAGATTTTCAAGGTACTTATATGATATAATTGAAAGGTGAATTTTTCGTAGTAAAAGGGAGAATTTTTCTTATGTCCACAAAATCACAGCTTCTGGCTCTTCTCAACGAGAATATCGGTAAATACATCTCCGGTCAAAAGGCTGCGGATATGCTGAATATCTCCAGGGCAGCGGTGAACAAAGCCGCAACGGCTCTGCGCAAAGAGGGATATCCGATATACAGCCGTACCGGTCTCGGTTACAGCCTGAGGGAAAATGCGGATCTGCTCAGTGAAGCGGCAATATCCTCGGCGCTTTCCGTGCCGTGCAGTCTCCACGTCTACGACTCGGTGAAATCCACCAATGACGTTGCTAAGGAGCTGACTCCGGATTCCGTTCCCGAAGTCGTAATTGCGGATGCGCAGACCTGTGGAAAGGGCAGACTGGGAAGAAGCTTCTCATCTCCCTCCGGCTCAGGAATCTACATGTCATTTTGTATAAAGCCTGATTTTGAACTCGATAAATCTCTCTTTGTCACCATGGCGGCGGCCGTGGCTGTCAGCCGCGCCATCGAAAAGGTCACGGGGAAAAAGCCCCGCATAAAGTGGGTCAACGATCTTTTTCTCGGCAGCCGGAAAATCTGCGGCATACTGACCGAAGCTCAGACAAGCTTCGAATCGGGACAGATAGACAGGCTCATTATAGGCATCGGCATCAACTGTTTCCCCGGAAATTTCCCTGATGACGTTGCGGAAATCGCAGGCGCCGTTTCGGACGAACCTCTCTCCTTCTCGAGGAGCGTTCTTACCGCAGAGGTCATAAACGAACTTCTTACCCTGCTTCA
>DXHZ01000096.1 GCA_019113145.1 Candidatus Avanaerovorax faecigallinarum | reverse complement strand
TTCCTTATGAGCTTTTTCACCGTGTTTACGGAGCTTGACGTCTCGTTTGCAAAAATGCATATCTTTCTGTTCATGGTAAATCCTCTCCTAAAGGAGGCTCTCCAGTTCGTTTATGAGAGCTTCAAAGGTTTTCATGGCGTCTCTTACAGGCTCAGGGGAAGTCATATCGACGCCTGCAATCTTAAGCTCATCTACCGGGTACATGCTGCTTCCCGTCTTAAGGAACTTTATGTAATCCTCTACGGCTGTCGCGCCTTCCGAAAGTATTCTGTCCGCTATTGCGGTCGCCGCGGAGAAGCCGGTGGCGTACTGGTAGACGTAGTAAGCTCTGTAGAAGTGAGGAATTCTTGCCCACTCGTACTGAATCATATCGTCGTGGCTCAAGGCTTCGCCGAAGTAGAGGGTGTTAAGTCTGTCGTAGGTTTCGCAGAGCCACTGGGCCGTCAGACTTCCGCCTTCCTCCACCAGTCTGTGGGCTGCAAGTTCAAACTCCGCAAACATGGTCTGGCGGAATACGGTCGCCCTGAATTCCTCTATGTACTTAAAGAGGAGGTATTTCCTCATTTCAACGTCTTTTTCTTTGTCCAGGAGGTGCTTTAAAGTCAGGGATTCGTTGACGGTGGAGGCTACCTCGGCTACGAATATGGAATAGTCACCGTAGGTGAAAGGCTGAGCCTCTCTGGTGTAGCTGGAATGCATGGAGTGACCGCACTCGTGAACCAGAGTGAGAACGTCCTGAAGCTTTCCTGTATAGTTCATGAGAATGTAAGGGTAGCTGTCGTATGAACCGAAACTGTACGCGCCGCTGGTTTTGCCCGGAGTCTCGTAAACGTCTATCCAGCCGCTTTCAACGCCCTTTGTCAGACGGGATATGTACTCTTCACCAAGAGGCGCCAGGCATTCCTTCATCATCTCCACGGCCTCCTCGAAAGAAATCTCCGTTTCGGGAACGGAAACGAGAGGGGCGTAAACGTCGTACATCTTCAGGTTCTTCACGCCGAGAATCTTCTTCTTAAGGGTTATGTAGCGGTGAAGAACAGGCAGATTCTCGTGAACCGCCTCGATGAGATTGTCGTATACGGATTCCGGAATGTTGCCGGAGGACATGGCGGCTTGCCTTGCCGAGTCGTAGCCTCTGATCACGGCTCCGGTGACGTCGGCTTTGACCGAGGTGCCGTATACCGCCGCAAAGGTGTTTATGTGGTTTTTATAGGCCTCGTACATCTTCGTAAAGGCCTGCTTTCTCACCTTTCTGTCCGGGCTTTCCATGAAGTTGATGTAATTTCCGTGGGAAAGCTCGACCTTCTTTCCGTCCGAATCCTTGACTTTTCCGAATTTAAGGTCCGCGTCGGAAAGCATGGACTGTATGTTGTCGGAGGCTCCGGTGACCTCGCTCAGTCTTGCCAGAATGCTCTCTTCCTTTTCCGACAAAACGTGCTCCTTCATTCTGAGACTGTCCTTTATGACAAAGTCGTAAGCTTTAAGCTCCGGGTTTTCGTCGAGGAAGCCTGAAAGCTTTTCCTCGGAAAGGGAAAGAAGCTCAGGAGAAAAGAAGCTGGTGGAAGCTCCCGCCTCGGCGGCTCTTGCCGTTATGATTCCGAGCATTTCCTGCGAGGAGCCCAGCCTGTTGTCCTCGTCCTGCTTCATTTTGGCGTAGCAGTACGCCTTTTCAAACTTCATGTTTATGGCGTCAAGGTCTTTAAGGGCCGAAAGGAGAGTATCCGATGATTCTCCCAGCCTTCCCTGATAGGAGAGGAAGTTTTCCGTCATCTCCATGGCGGCGTCAACGTCCCCCTCCCATGACTTTCTGTCCGGGTACATGAGCTCTATTTTCCATTTATATTTAGGATCTATGTCGTTTCTCGATTTAATATTTTTTTCTCCCATTATTTCCTCCCGTATGGTAAAATATTCATTGTGGCGTGTCAAACCGCCATCTTTTAATAGTATAACATAAATCGAAAGGGAATGACATAAATGGATAACAGGCCCATAGGCTTTTTTGATTCGGGTGTAGGAGGAATAACCAGTATACCCCACATAATGCGCCTTATGCCGGACGAGAGAATCATTTTCTTCGGTGATACGGCGAGAACTCCGTACGGCTCCAAGAGTGAGGACACCATAAGGCAGTTTGCCGCCCAGATAGGAGATTTCCTCGTATCAAAGGGTGTGAAGATGATAGTCATAGCGTGTAACACCGTAAGCGCCACCTGTCTTTCCATGCTGAGAGAAAGGTTTCCCGGCATTCCCGTAATCGGCGTCATATCGCCTACGGCAAGGGAGATATCCAAGCTCTGCGGCCGTGAGGACAGAATTGGAATACTCGCAACAAGAGCTACCGTCAGGTCGGGAGCCTACGAGAAGAAAATACTGGAGTTCTCACCGGGACTTAAACTCTTTTCAAGAGAGTGTCCGGCTTTCGTTCCTCTTATAGAAGAAGGCATAATAGATAACGAAATAATGGATCTTACCGTCAAATACTACCTTGACGATTTTGTCAGAGAAAACGACATTAACACGCTGGTACTGGGGTGTACCCACTATCCGCTGATAGCGGGAAATATCAGAAGACTTTATCCGGATATTAAGATTATAAGTTCGTCGAAGGAGGTTGCCACGGCGGTTCAGATGGAACTTGAGTCCATGGATATGCTTGCGGAAGAAGGCGCCGGAGAGGGCGTGGAGAACGTGTTTTACGCCAGCGACCTTTCTGAAAGCTTCGTGAACATGATAGAACGGATACTGAAGGCGGACGCCGCGGATCTCGACATACACTTTAAGAATCTGGACATTTAGAAGGAGCGGCAGGAGGAGATTATGAACAGGGAAGAACTTTACGAAAAACTTGATATAGAAACCGGAGAGGATTTTCAGTACTTCGAGAATTTTGCCGACCTTGCGGAAAGCGGGGAGGACATAGATGAAGACGCTCTTTACGGACTGTTTGATGACATCGATATGAAAACCTTTGCGGAGCTTGCCGAAAGCTTTTTCTATGAGATGGAGGACAGCATACCGGACGACCAGAACGACCTCGTAATGCTCGCAGAAAACATGAAGAGATGTCTCGTGGGCCTTTCGGAGGCCGTGGAAAGAGGAGAGGACAACGCCCTCCTAAAGCTCTGCGACGAGTTTGAAAGGTTCAGGAGGTGGTACAGCGCGGACCCTCTGGCGGAATATGAAGATACTGAATCGGGAGAGACTTTTCCGTGTACGGTGAGGGACGCCCTTACCAATGCGAGAGTTGAAAGGATTGGAGGAGAGCGTTACCAGTACGACTTTTCGAAGGCGCTGGACTACGTCATAGACGAATACGCTATGACATACGCTGATATGGCTGATGAAGAGTAAACCGGTTATATTCAGAACGGCGTTCCTGTATCTGGGCGCTGTTATAGGCGCAGGTTTTGCGTCGGGCAGGGAGAACTGGCAATACTTCGGCATTTTCGGCGAGGATGCATACAAGGGCATACTTTTGGCTACGGGCCTGTTTGTTTTTATGGGAATGACCACAACGTATATAGCCGGAAAACTTAAGACAACCGATATGGGGAAGATCGTCCTGCCTGTCAGGTCGGAAAAGGCGTCTCACATACTGGGATGGATCTTTGCAATTATGATTTACAATGCTCTCATATCCATGTCCGCAGCCGGAGGCTCCCTTCTGAATCAGCTTACCGGAGCGCCGGCAGCTGCAGGAGGCGCAGCAGTTGTTTTTCTGGTAATAGTAACTGTTTTAGGCGATTTTGAAAGGGTTTCGGGCGTGTTCGGATACGTGGTTCCGCTGCTGTTTGCAGTCGTTGCAGGGGTCTGCATATATGTGGCTGTTTTTTTTGAGCCTACAGGCGAGCCGATTAATACGAAACCTTCAGCAATGGCGTCGACATGGTACGTGTCCGCCGCAGTATACGTTGCATATAATATCATGGGTACGATTCCAATAAACGCAAACTCGGCCATCAGATCAGGAAGCGGAGTAAAATCCGCCGCAGGAGCTGCGCTGGGAGGAGTGGGCCTTGGAGTACTCGGTCTGGCTCTTACAACGGCTCTGCTGAAGGATCCGTCCGTTTCTGACAATCTCGATCTTCCTATGCTGGGATTTGCGCAGGAGATAAACTCGCCCGTGGGATGGCTTTTTGCCATCATCCTGCTGGTTTCAATATACTCGTCGGCCACGGGAACCTATTACGGATTCTGCTGCAAGCTGAAAAATGATGACAGGAAGAAGTATAAAGTGGTATTTTTCGCGGTACTCGGATTTGCTCTCGGGCTCTGCGGATTCAGAAACATTGTTACGTATGTCTATCCTGTAATGGGATATGCAGGCTTTGTCGTAATAATTCTTACAGCGTTTAATTTTATCAGGATTCTAATCGAATCAGGAAAGGGGAAGTTCGAGGATGAACAGGACTGTAAATGCGGCTTACACTGATGAAGGGAGATTTTCATTTCCTGACTATATAGAGAGAGTTACGGCGGGAACAGGCGGAGAATCATTTCTGATTTTCGGTGGGACAAAGACTGCTCTATATGACTGCGGTATGGCCTACTCCCAGGAAGGACTCATTGCCAATATAGAAGAGAAACTTGAAAAACACGGATATGAAACGCTGGATTACGTTCTGCTGAGCCACACGCATTACGATCACATAGGAGCCCTTCCGTATATACTCGAAAGGTGGCCTGACGCCAAAGTGTGCGGAGCAGAAAAGGCTCTGAAAGTTTTTTCGAGCAGAGGTGCGGCCGAAACCATGGTAAGGCTTGGAGAGGCTGCAAAAGAAAGATATGCCGTTTCAGAGGAAGAAAGGAAATGCGTTATAAAGGCTGACGGACTGAGGTGCGACATAGTAATGCACGATGGTGATTCCGTGGACCTGGGAGCCATGACTGTCAGAGCCTACGAGACAAAGGGTCATACGGACTGTTCTCTTTCTTACATGCTGGAGCCTGTAATGACTCTTTTCGCTTCAGAAAGCACGGGAGTTTTAAGAGCTGACGGAAAGATGTACACAGCCATTCTGAAGGATTATTTTCAGACCGTGGAATCGGCAGAAAAGTGCAAGGCTCTAAAACCGGCGCTCATCATAGGAAATCACTTCGGAAGAATACCCGATGAAATAACGGAAAGATATTTTGACCTTTACATAGAGGCGGCGGAAGAGGAGCGAAGGTTTATTCTCAATATGAGAGAAAAGGGACTGAGCTTTGAAGAGATGATAAAAGGGTATGAATCTGTGTACTGGACTGAAGAAAGAGCTAAATCTCAGCCTAAGGAAGCATTTTACGAGAATGCAGGGTGGATTATAAAAAACATGAAATAGAGCAATAGCATTTTGTGTATTATCATAAAATGCTATTATCTTTTTGTGGGTTTATTTACAAAACGTGCAAATTGTCGTATAATTTTCATGGAATATATAGTATTTCGGATAAATTCCGAAAAAACAGGAGGTCAAGGAATATGGAAAAGAAAAAACATCTGGCCGTCCCACACGTCTATATTTTATTGCTTGCAGTTATTCTTATATGTGCGGCATTATCCTACATCATACCTGCAGGCCAGTACGATATGGTCATGAAGGACGACACCGAAATCGTAGATGCCGATAGCTTCCAGTATGTGGAGCAGACTCCGGTATCGCTGATGCAGTTCCTCACTGCTGTTCCGCGGGGAATGCAGGAATCTGCTCAGATCATTTTCTTCATCTTCATTGTAGGTGGAGCAATGGCAGTCGTTAATGAGACGAAAGCCATCGAAGCAGGTATGGGAAGGCTTATAAAGCTGCTTAAGAATAAGTCCATTCTCATTATACCTGTTGTAATAGTACTTTTCGGATTATGCGCCAGCGTGTTCGGAATGTCGGAGGAAATGATTCCGTTCGTTCCGATATTCGTTTCCCTTGCGATAGCCATGGGATTTGACTCACCTACAGGAGCCGCTATGGTTCTCTGTGCGGCAGGCGCAGGATTTGCGGGAGCCTTCATGAATCCGTTCACGGTTCAGGTTGCTCAGGGTATAGCAGACTTGGAGCTTCTTTCCGGTATGGGCTTCAGAATAGTGCTTTTCTGCTTCATGATGCTTATACCGAGTTTCTTCCTTATCAGATGGGCGCTTAAGGTAAAGAAGAATCCGCAGCTTTCTCCTATGTATGAGATTGACCAGCAGAGAGAAGAGAAGGTGGATCTTGAAGAACTTCCTCCTTTCGGATTAAGGGAGAAGATTATACTCATCGTATTCGTTCTTGCCATCGTGCTTCTCGTTTACGGTGTAATCAACTACGGCTGGTATATGGATCAGATAGCGGCTCTGTTCCTCGGAATGTCCTTTGTCATTGCTGCAATAGGCGGAATTGGATTCAACAGATATGCCAACGTTCTCGGAAAGGGTATGGCTGATATCTGCTCCGGAGCTCTCGTTGTCGGATTCGCAAGAGGTATCCTGGTAGTCATGACAGACGGAAATATTCTGCATACCATACTTCACGCAGCAGCAGGTTTCCTCGGAGAACTGCCGTCAATGGTATCGGCTATAGGAATGTACATATTCCAGTGTCTGCTCAACTTCCTCGTACCGTCGGGTTCGGGACAGGCAGCAGTTTCGATGCCTATCATGGCGCCGCTTTCCGATCTGGTCGGAGTTACGAGACAGACCGCATGCGTTGCATTCCAGATTGGCGACGGTATTTCCAACATCTTCACACCGACCTCGGGATTCTTCATGGCAGCTCTCGCTATGGTAAAGATTCCGTGGAACAAGTGGGCAAAGTGGATTTTACCTATAATAGGAACAGAATATCTGGTAGGCGGTATTTTCGTAGCTATCGCGCAGATAATACAGCTTCAGTAACTGATTTATCCGGTTCGGATATTTTATGGGAAAATGGCATCACAGGTGCCATTTTCCTGTTATAAGCGAGTAGTAAAGGAGACCCAGTTATGGCAGATTATGAAAAACTTAAGAGCATAATTGAGAAGAAAATAGAGGAATATCATAAAGAACTCATCAGTCTGAACGATGACATTGCAGACCATCCTGAAATTTCAGGAGAAGAATACGAAACTTCCAGGAAGATAGTAAAACTTCTGGAAAGCAAGGGATACAATGTGGAATATCCTTTTGCCGGACTTGAAACGGCGTTCAAGGGAGTTTACGGTGATAACAGCCATAAGCACAAAGTCGCAATCCTGACGGAATACGACGCTCTTCCTGAGATAGGCCATGCCTGCGGACACTGTCTAAGCGGATCCATCAGCATCCTGGGCGGTCTTGCAGTAAAAGACCTTCAGGACGAACTGGACACTGATATACACATTATAGGAACTCCTGTAGAGGAGACGGACGGTGCAAAGTGTGCAATGGCCTCAGACGGAGTCTTTGACGAGTATGATATGGCCATCATGATTCATATGTATAATAAGAACCTCGTGGATCCTACATTCCTGGCGCTGGATTCATATATGTATGAATTCCGCGGACAGGCAGCGCATGCTTCGGATTCTCCCTGGAACGGAAGAAATGCTTTCAATGCCGCACAGCTGATGTTCCATGGAATCGACATGCTGAGACAGCATTCAAAACCTGACGTGCGTATGCACGGCATCATAAGAAACGGCGGAGAGGCTCCTAATATTGTGCCGGAGTACGTTTCTGCTGAGGTATATGTCAGAGCTTTAGACAGAGAGTACCTTAACGGACTGGTATCCAGAGTAGATGACTGCGCGAGAGGTGCAGCCATAGCAACACAGACGGAGTGGAGCAAGTATAACACGGCGGCTCCATACGACAACCTGAAGAGCAATCCGACGGGGGAGCAGGCGTTGAGAGAAGTATACGGCGAACTCGGTCTTAAAATCGATCCGAAGCCGGAGGTTCCGTTCGGCTCATCAGATGCAGGAAATGTCAGCTACGTGTGCCCTACGTTCCATCCTACCCTGAAGGTCGTAGACGACGACGTTGTCGTCCACACCAGAAAGTTTGCCGAGGGAATGAAGACAGACAGAGCTCATAATGCTCTTGCAGACGGCGGAAAGATAATAGCTCTTCAGATTGCAAAGATATTCAGCGATGAAAACAGAATAAAAGCTATGAAAGAAGACTTTGAAAGGAAATAGATATGAGAGAATTCTTCATTTTCCTTGCACCGGTCGCGGCCGTCATAGTGCTTCTTATAGCCTTAAAAAAAGGGTTCAACAGACAGGCTTTCATTGTATCTGCGGGAATCACCATGGTAATCAACATGCTGCTCATGGAAAGGCTGAGCATGTACGGTTTCATTTTTTTCCTGACGGTTCCCCTTGCAATAATTTACGTGGTAATCTGCCTCGTCCTTTCTCTGGTTGAAAAGAAATCGTGAGGAGAAGAATATGCTTGATATTTTAATTGTCGGAGGTCAATACCCCGATTTTAAAGAATACTGTATGAAAAGGGGCAACATAGGGATTAAAGACGGAAAAATAGCGTACATCGGCGATGGAGAACCGGATGCAAAGGAAGTAATCAATGCAGAAGGTAAAATCGTATCTCCGGGATTCATAGACATACATATGCATGAGGAGGATTTTCACGAAGGTGAAAAGTACGTAATTGCCAATATGATGCTGGAGATGGGAGTTACGACTGCAGTTGGGGGAAACTGCGGAATCCAGAATCAGGACCTTTCCGAATTCAAAAATACGATTGCCCGCCTTGGCGGTTCGCCTGTAAACTATCTCATGTTCGCAGGGTATAACACATTCAGATACGAACTCGGTATAGAAAGATATGCCGAGGCGACAAAGACTGAGCAGGCCGAAATACGCCGACTTCTGAAAAGGGAGCTTTCTGAGGGCGCATGCGGTATTTCATTCGGAATAGAGTACGACCCGGGCATGACATTTGACGAGATAATGTTTGCCTGCGGCGCGACCTGCGATCCCCGGCTTCTGGTTTCGGCTCATTACAGGGATGACGGGAATAACGCCATCGAATCTATAGAAGAGATGATAAGAATAGCCGACGGAATACCTATGAAGTTTCAGATATCGCACCTTTCCAGCTGTTCAGCCATGGGGCAGATGGATGAGGCCCTCAGAAGGATTGACGGCGCAAAGGCTTTAAATCCGAAACTTGATTTCGATACATATCCGTACAGCGCATTCTCTACCCACATAGGTTCTGCGGTATTCGAGGACGGATGCCTTGAAGGCTGGGGAAAGGATTACAAAGATATACTCCTTACTGAAGAGCCTTACTTCAACGTATACTGTACGAAGGAGATATTTGAGGACGCCAGAGAGAAGTATCCGGATATGCTGGCTGTGGCCTTTGTCATGAGAGAAGAAGAGATTTCCGCGGCCGTTTCGGACAAAAACGGCATGGTTGCAAGCGACGCCATCATAAAAGGCGGAAACGGTCATCCACGCGCAGCGGGCACTTTCCCGAGAGTACTCGGAAAATACGTCAGAGATGAAAAAGCTCTGTCCATGATAGACGCTCTGAAGAAGATATCATGGCTTCCGGCAGAGAGGCTTGGGCTGAGGAGCAAAGGCAGGATTGTAGAAGGCTGCGACGGAGATATTACAGTCTTTGATCCTGAAACCATAAGAGACGGCGCAACTTTTACCGACATTCACATAAAGCCGGAAGGAATCCAGTGCGTTCTGATAAACGGAAAGAAAGCGTTGGAGGGAAAAGAAATTCTGAACGGACGGCTTGGAAGATTCATAAGTTCAGATGAAATGGGAAGAGATTAAAGCATATCAAAGGAGTTCAGTTAATGGTTAAAACAGTAAAACTTGATTCCGGAGTCAGACTGGTTCTGGAGAAAATCGATTACGTCCGTTCGGCGGCCGTCGGAATATGGGTGAAGGCGGGCGCCTGCTGTGAAAACAGGAAAAATGCCGGCATTTCCCATTATATAGAGCATATGATGTTCAAGGGAACTTCAAACAGGACGGCAAGACAGATAGCTGAGGATATAGACAGGATAGGCGGGCAGATAAATGCCTTTACCGGTAAAGAGGCCACATGTTATTATGTAAAGAGCACCGGTGAAAATTATAAAGCGGCCTCCGACGTCCTCATAGATATGCTCACCAACACTCTTCTGGATCCTGCCGACATGAAAAAAGAAAGAGACGTAATAAGAGAAGAAATCAGGATGAACGCGGACGATCCGGATGACCTGGCTCACGAAACGGTAACTTCCATCGTGTTTAAAGGGTCACCGCTGGGAAACAGTATACTCGGAACGTACACCAGTCTCGGGAGGATTTCGGGACCGGTTATGAAAAAATACATAGACGAGGAATACACCAGAGACAGCATCGTCATTTCCGTGGCGGGCAACTTTGATGAAGAGGATGCAGTTCAGTACTTTAACGACAAACTGCTGACTTTGTCAGGAAAGAAGGAATCAGTGAAGCCGGATATACCGGAATATGTGCCCGGCTTCAGATGTATAACCAGGGATATAGAGCAGGCGCACCTGTGCATGGCTACCAAGTCAATAAGCCTTGATGACGACAGATATTACGCCGTATCTATACTGAACAATATTATGGGCGGAAGTATGAGTTCCAGACTGTTCCAGAACATAAGGGAGGAAAAGGGACTCGCCTATTCCGTGTATTCAATGCTGGGATGCTTCAGCCACGATGGATATTTCAACATCTATGCCGGCGTGAATCCTGAACGGGTTGATCTGGCCGTGGAAGGAATACTTGAGGAGCTGGATTCACTGGAGAGAAAAGGTGTAACGAAAGAGGAACTTGATTCGTCCCGTGAACAGATGAAATCCTCGTACATTTTCGGACTGGAAAACGTGTCGGGCAGAATGTTCAAGAACGGTAAAGGGACTCTTCTGCTTGATCACATTTACTCGGAGGATGAGGTTATGGCCGGTTTTGACGGCGTCACCCTCGATGATATAGATGTGGTCAAGGATCTCGTTTCAAATCCGGACAACTACTCGGCTGCCGTTGTGACGAAAAAACCTGTAAATATAAGAAAGATGATGAGGGGATAGAACTTATGATTCTCAAGGTAAAATCAACAGGCGGACGGATACCGTCATATGCCACTGACGGCTCGGCCGGTATGGATCTGTCGGCCTGCGTCAGCGAAACCGTTACGATTATGCCCGGGAAAAGGGCTCTGATACCTACAGGAATATGCATAGAACTTCCTGCCGGCTTTGAGGCGCAGGTAAGAGCGAGAAGCGGACTTGCCGTAAAGCACGGCATAGGACTTGTCAACGGAATAGGAACGGTGGATTCCGACTATCGCGGAGAGATTAAAATTCCCGTTATAAACTGGGGAGAAGAGCCTTTTGTAATAAATGACGGAGACAGAATAGCCCAGCTCGTGATTGCAAAATATGAAAAAGCTGAAATCAGGGAATCCGCCGGACTTTCAGACACAGCAAGAGGAGAGGGCGGTTTCGGCCATACGGGTGTGTGATATGCTTTACAGAGAAGATCTTGAAAAAAGAGAATATGAAATTCTGTCGGAAAGAGCCGTAAAAGCTGCGGAGAGCAGGGGAAGGGCTGTCTTTGAAGAGCCGTGCAGGTACAGAACGGACTTTCAGAGAGACAGAGACAGAATAATACATTCAAAGGCATTCAGGAGACTTATGCATAAGACGCAGGTCTTCCTTGCGCCTGAGGGAGATCACTACAGGACGCGCCTCACTCACACTCTGGAGGTGACGCAGGTGTCACGGACTATTGCAAGGGCTCTGGGTCTCAACGAGGATCTTACTGAAGCCATAGCCCTGGGACACGATCTGGGTCACACTCCTTTCGGACACAGCGGTGAATATGTACTCGATAAAATTCATCCGGGCGGTTTCAGACATAATGAACAGAGTCTCAGGGTGGCTGATTATCTCGAAAGTACCCCTTCACGGACAGGAATGAACCTTACATTCGAAGTCAGAGACGGTATACTGAATCATTCGGGGAAATTACCGGCCGCAACTCTTGAGGGACAGATTGTAAAAATAAGCGATAGGATTGCCTATATCAATCACGATATAGACGATGCTGTCAGAAGCGGCGTAATAACCGACGCAGACCTTCCGGAAAAGCCGGTTCGCATTTTTGGAAGAGGACACAGAGAGAGAATCGATTCCATGGTGACAAGCGTCGTTTTGTTCAGCGATACTCACGACCGCATATCTATGGACGAGGAGCACCTGAGTGCGCTTAATGAATTGAGAAGCTTCATGTTTGAAAACGTTTATCACAGCACTAAGGTAAAAAAGGAGGAAGATCTTGCAAAGGTGGAGACTGTCATCACGTCTCTCTATGAATATTATATCTCTCATCCTGATGAACTTCCCGATGATTACGCAAGGCTTCTGAAAACCGATTCAGTTCCTGTAGCCGTAAAAGATTACATAGCCGGAATGACGGACAGATATGCGATGAATCTTTACAGAAAAATTTTTTAAAAAAATAAAGGAAAATGACATTTTGTGTCGAATAAATATTTGAAGGGTATTTAGGAGAGCAAGATGTCATTTTCTTTTTCAAATTCTGCAATTGAAGAACTGAAAGACCGGGTCAACATCGTCGATGTTATAGGGCGGGTCGTTCCGCTTAAGCGCTCCGGCAGCAACTATAAAGGTGTTTGTCCGTTTCACAGTGAGAAAACGCCTTCGTTTGTTGTGTCCGAACAGAAGCAGATTTTCACGTGCTTCGGATGCGGAGCCAGCGGCGATATGATAGAGTTCGTGAAAAGATACTATAATCTTGATTTCACGGAAGCGGTTGAAAAAATTGCAGGAGAATACGGAATAGTTCTGGAGAAAAGACAGTCGGACGGCAGGCGTGAAAAGTACTATGAAGTGAATCGCCTTGCCGCACGTTTTTTCTACAGGGCTTTTACGGAAAAAGCAAATCCCGGTTATTCCTATATGAAGAAGAGAGGCATCACTCCGGCCGTTCTGAAGAAGTTCGGGATTGGATATGCCGACAGCGAGTGGACCAGCCTCGTTGATTACATGAATTCGCAGGGTATTGAGAACAGGACTCTGATTGAACTTGGGCTCGCTGCTGAAAGCAGGGGACGAGTGTACGATAAGTTCAGAAACCGAGTGATGTTCCCGATTATAAATACATCGGGAAAGGTTATCGGCTTTGGCGGAAGGGCTGTTTCCAGTCAGGACAATCCAAAGTATCTCAATTCGCCCGAAAGTCTCGTCTTCAGAAAGAAAAACAACCTCTACGGCCTTAATATTTCACGGCAGAATGTGGGCAAGGACGGATTTATCATCCTCGTAGAGGGGTATATGGACGTCATAGCTCTCTATCAGGGAGGCGTGCATAATGTAGCTGCATCGCTGGGAACGGCTCTTACTGAGAACCAGGCTGCTCTTATAAAAAGATACACGGACAGCGCCGTGCTTTCCTATGACGCTGATTCCGCAGGCAGGAACGCAGCTCTGAGAGGAATGGATATACTTAAGAAGGAGAATCTGAAAGTCAGAGTTCTGCACGTTACGGACGGCAAAGACCCTGATGAGTTCATAAAGAAAAACGGAAAAGAAGCTTTCCTGAAGCTGGTGGAAGAAGCTCTTCCGTATGGCGACTATAAGCTTGAAGCGGCGAAGTCCGGCATAGATATGTCGTCTGGCGAAGGCCGCATAGACTACATAAGGAGGGCTGCAGGAATCATTGCGTCAATGAGTCCTGTGGAAAGAGACATATATATAGCAAAAGCTGCAAAAGAAGCGGGCGTATCTGAAAGTGCAGTCAGAATGGAGATAATGCCTGAGAGCGAAGGCGCTTCACCCGGTGACATACATTCGCACAGACTTCGCAGGTCTGACGATGAATCCGATACAGAAAATCCTCATGTTATCATCGGACGCGACAGAGACCTTCTGACCCTTTCCGTTCGAAGTGAAAAATATATAGATACCATTTCGACGATGCCCGATATTTTTGCACTTGACGTATCGAGGAAAATATTCGACGTTATCGAAAAGGATTTCAGGGAGAACGGAAATCTCGATATAAACAGGGTGCTTGATACTCTCCCGGACGAAGAGAGAGAGCTTCTTACAGAAGCGTGTGAAAGCACACCCTATTATGAGGATGAGGAAAAAGTGCTTGCAGACTGCATGAGGGACTGGAAACTTTCGAGTCTTGCCGATGAGGAGGAACGCATACTGACCATGCTTTCTCTGGCAGACGAGACAGGAAACGACGACAAATTGAGCTCACTTATGGAGCGTCTTAAAAATATACAGTTGGAAATACAGGCGGAAAGGAATTTAGGGTAGCAGTATGAGTAATGAAGAAAAGAAAACGGAGATGACTCTCGCGGAGGAGGTAGCGGGGCTGTCTTCTGAACAGATGAAAGAGGAACTCATAAAAAAGCTTGAGGCCAAAGCGAAAGAAAAGGGCAATGCGCTGACATATGCGGATATGAGCGAATATCTCGACAGTCTGGATCTTGACAAGAACGTAATGGACGAGATATACGACACGCTCATGTCAAGCGATATAGAAATCAACGGAGAAACGGAGCCGGAGGACTTCACACTTATAATCGATGATGATGAAGATGTGGATTCCGAATCCGAAGACGACGGTATCGTGGTGGACGAAAACGGAGAAATCGATATAGACGCTTCGCTGCCTAAGGGAATAGCCGTTGACGATCCTGTCAGAATGTATCTCAAGGAGATAGGAAAGGTTCCGCTGCTTTCCGCCGAAGAAGAGATAGAACTGGCGAAGAGGATGGAAAACGGGGACGAAGAAGCGAAAAAGAGACTATGTGAAGCCAATTTAAGACTCGTAGTAAGCATAGCCAAGCGCTATGTGGGAAGAGGTATGCTTTTCCTCGACCTTATTCAGGAAGGAAACCTGGGTCTCATAAAGGCTGTAGATAAATTTGATTACAGAAAGGGCTATAAATTCTCCACATACGCTACCTGGTGGATAAGACAGGCCATTACAAGATCCATAGCCGATCAGGCGAGAACTATCAGAATTCCTGTACACATGGTTGAAACCATTAACAAGCTCATAAGAGTTTCCCGCCAGCTTCTTCAGACATACGGAAGAGAGCCGTCTCCTGAAGAAATCGCTAAGGAAATGGGTATATCCGTAGATAAGGTGAGAGAAATTCAGAAAATCGCTCAGGAACCGGTTTCTCTGGAAACTCCTATAGGAGAAGAAGAGGACAGTCATCTTGGAGATTTCATTCCTGATGAAGACGTGCCGGCGCCTGCCGAAGCAGCAGCTTTCTCCATGCTTAAGGAACAGCTTGTGGAAGTTCTCGATACTCTGACCGAAAGGGAAAGGAAAGTTCTCAAGCTGAGATTCGGACTTGAGGACGGCAGATCCAGAACCCTTGAAGAAGTAGGAAAAGAATTCGATGTTACCCGTGAAAGAATCAGACAGATAGAAGCCAAGGCGCTGAGAAAGCTTCGCCATCCAAGCAGAAGTAAAAAGCTCAAGGACTATCTGGAATAGGAAAGGAGACCCGCATACAGTGATTAAGTTGAGCGGACGGCTGAAAGCTATTGCAGGTTTTGTAGATAAGGGAGAGACCGTGGCCGACGTTGGAACCGACCACGGTTTTCTTCCCTTGTATCTGCTGGATAAAGGTGTATCACCGAAGGTGATACTGACTGATGTGAGTCCGGGGTCTCTCGATAAAGCAAGGCTGAGCTGTATTGAATACTTTGACAGGGAATTCGAGAAACGCGAAGGGTCTGACTTTGAACTTAGACTGGGTGACGGACTCGAGCCGATTCTTCCAGGCGAGACTGAAACCGTTATAATGGCAGGAATGGGCGGACTCCTTATGAGTGAGATCATGGG